>JAYWBH010000461.1:0-4705 GCA_043781815.1 Bryobacterales bacterium
ACGCCGATGCACGCTGATAACACAATTGCGGGAAAACTAAGTGGCATTGGGCAAGGATGCCTGTCCTACTTAACTCTCAACTTCGGAATTCAGGTTTAATAAGGATGGGGATATCTTTGTCTGCATCCTTCCACAGTGCGAAGAAGTTCTGGTACGCTTCCCTAGCTTTCGCGGTGTCGCCCACGAGCGCATAGCCGCGTGCCAGACCCAGGGAGGAAATCGAATGGTACAGTCCCCCATTCCGATTGAATCGGCTCCTACCCCAAGTGGCGCCTTTGTGATCTACGATCTTCTGGAACTCGGCGGCGGCCTCCGTGCCTTTATTCAGACTCAGGTACGTCAAGCCACGAAAGTAAACCGCATCGGGGAAAGCATGCTCGTAAGGTAAGGCGGATGACAGCAGTTCCACCGATTTGCCGGGTTGGCCGCGCTGCAGCTCGATAGCCGCGCGAATGGTGGGTAGCTGTACGGCATTCCAAATGGTTCCAAGTTTGCTCTCCAATTGATAAGGACCGAGGCGAACGCCGGACTGCATTTGGATCATCGTAGAAACTTCAAGCGGCGGCAGGCTCTGATCCTGACGGGCGAGAAGGGACTTCGCGACGCAATTCAGGATCGACCTGAGCAAGCAGCCCGGGACGCACACCGGCGGAGCTATCGCGGACGAGATGATCCAACTCTTCGATCTGCTGCAGGCGATCCGGGGTCATGATTGAGTTTCAATTATGACATCAATGCGGCGGTTAAGCAGATAGCCGGATTTACGATAGTTCCCTAGTCAAGGTAATATAAAGGACGTGGACCATGGCCGCCGATAGACAATATGCGCATCAACTCATTGAACGCCTGGAAGCGATACAACTTCCTACTGCGGTCCGTTTGTTAGAATTCGTGTTCTCGACCCTGTTGCCCAATCGATGGCGGTAGCACAACCTGACGATGAGCCACTTTCCCAAGAAGATAGCGACGCCCTCGCCAACGCGCACCAATGGTTGTTGGACAATAGGCCCCTTCCTCACGAGGAAGTGCTTGCTGAGTTTGGTCTAACCATAGCTGATTTTCCGCTCAAGACTACTGTCTAAAATAGTTTGGACCGATGATGCCCGAGCAGATATCCGTGCTATCGACCGTCTCACGGCGATGTGGATTTTACCGCTATTCGCTGACGGGGATTGGAGACGTTAAGGCATTGCAGGGAATCCATAAAGGGAAGCTGCGGTTGCGTCTTGGCGACTATCGGGTGTTCTTCAATGCTGAAGGCGAGATTCTTCGTATCTTGCGAGTCCGGCATCGGTCAGAAGCCTATCGTTGAATTGAATTACTATACTAGCTGTTCCACTTTCATGTCGTGCACCAGATCAGACTACGACAGTTCCCTGGCAAGCCACGCTCGGGCAAAGTCCCAATCGCGGCGGACGGTGCTGGGCGAAATTTTCAGTACCTCAACGATCTCCTCTTTCTGTAGACCCCCGAAATAGCGCAGTTCCACAACTTTGGCCTGACGTGGAGCGATTTCGGCGAATGCGGCCAGCGCGTCATCCAAGGCGACAACGGAACGATCCGGCTCCGGCGAGACGACTGCGGTTTTCATCGAAATTCACGTGTGCCGCTCCTCCAAAATAGCTCTGAACTGCGAAGGATCGGATTACCGCTGCATGGCGACACAAACTTTTAACAGATAAACTCGCATCTTCACGCTTGGCATCTGCAATTGCATCGTCTATTAACCGAACGGCGTCCTCCAGCCGACTCTGCCTCATTAACTCACTACTCAGTTTCACCGTCATCTTTACTTTGTCTATGCTACTCAATGAGACTCTTCATTCGATTTAGGGTAACTGAACAATCGTGTCGGAGCATTTCTCAGAATCTTTGGGAAGTCAAGGCAAGAGTCCTCCTTCTACAAATCCTACAGGGCTCACCAATTGAATTTATTCATTTGGTCTGGAACGAGTGACGGAAAATCGCGTTTCCAGTGTGCATTTATCGCAAAATCTAATTACTTGGTAAAGTGCCCGACGAATGATAACGGTTTGAGCGGTAGGCCATGCCATAACATTTCTTAACACCACTACTGGCTGCGAATGCGCTTAAATATTGACATGGCCTACCGCTCAAAAATATTGGCGCACAATCATCCCTTTGCATAAGGCAAAGGAGTAGACACTATGCCGCACCCTTGGTTCTCGGGATGGTGGGATAAGGAGAAATAGAGTATGACCACACAGTGGGTAAAGGCTGCATTTGCCATGTTGGCTGCAGTCAGTCTTTTAACTAGAGTGGCGTCGGCGCAAGCGCAGACTTCCAAAATCACCGGTGCCGCGAATGCATTCCTTTCGTCTCTCGACGAAAAACAGGGCAAGAGCGTGCAGTTCGCGTTTGACGATGAACAGCAGCGGGCACGATGGTCCAATTTCCCGGTCAGAATGTCGCCACGAGCGGGCCTGAACCTGGGAGAGTTGAGCCCTGCTCAACGAGCCGCTGCGATGGCATTAGTTTCATCGGCACTCAGCCGCAGGGGCTTCGAAAAGGTTCAGGAAATCATGGATGGTGACGAGGTTCTGAAGACCAATGAGCGTAACAATCCGATGTTTGGCAAGGACCTCTATTTTGTTTCCATCCTCGGAAAGCCGTCGGATAAGACTCCTTGGATGCTCCAATTTGGCGGGCATCATCTGGCGATTAACATCACCATCGCCGGGGAACAGGGAATCCTCACCCCCAGCCTTACAGCGGCACAACCCGCCTTATACACTTTGAATGGAAAAACCGTTCGGCCGCTTGGACAGGAGAACGACAAAGCCTTCGCACTGCTGGCTGCCTTGGACGAAGCTCAGCAAAAACAGGCAGTTCTCAATTACAAGGTTAGTGATCTGGTACTGGGGCCCGGCAAAGATGGGAAGACCATTCAACCCGAAGGCCTGAAGGTGTCCGCCATGAATGATAAGCAGCGCGCCATGCTGCTGGACGTGATTTCGGAATGGGTTGGCATCGTGCACGAAAAGGCCGCCGCAGCCCGTATGACGCAGATCACAGCGGGGCTTGCCGAGACTTGGTTTGCCTGGAGCGGCCCTACCACCGTGACGCCGGGGAAGAACGGAACTTCGTACTACCGCATTCAGGGCCCGAATCTGGTCATTGAGTATTCACCGCAGCGCATGGGTGGCGATGCGGGCAACCATATCCACACCATTTACCGCGATCCGGTGAACGATTACGGCCGCAAGACCGCTTCAAAATGAGACTGGTAACGTTGGTGCTGTTGTCTGCCGGAAGTGTGAGTTTCGGTCATCGTCTGGATGAGTACCTGCAGGCAACCATCTTCTCAATCGAGACGAACCGCGTGCAGGCCACGCTTCAACTGACGCCTGGGGTAGCGGTATTTCAGTACGTCATAAACACCATCGACACGGATCACGACGGAGTCATTTCAAAAGCCGAGGAGACAGCATACGCAGGGCACGTGCTGGCCGACCTGTCGCTTTCTCTCAATGGTGATCGCCTACCGCTGCAACTGATCTCGGTAGCTTTTCCCAAGATGGAGCAGATGAAGGAGGGCCTCGCCGATATTCAGATCGACTTCGCAGCAGACGTTTCCGGCAGCGGGCTTGAGCGTAAACTTGTCTTTGAAAACCGCCATCAAAGCCCGATTGCGACGTACTTGGTGAATACCCTAGTGCCGCGCGATCCAACTATAAAAATCACAAGCCAGCAGCGGAACTATGAACAGTCACTCTATCAATTGGATTACGTGCAGGCCGGTGTCGGAACTGGCCTCTTATCCCTTGCGTGGTGGTCAGGCAGTCGTGCATTGGCAGGCTCGTTGGGAGTTCTCTTACTCGCCAGGCTGGGCTTCTTGTGGCGACAACACAGCACGTCTCAGGAGAACCTCACTTAGGGTTCGTGGGTAAGTCAGAATCATAATTTATCAACAAGTGGTTGAGGCGAAAGATGATGGATCAGACTTCCTCCAATCCCCTAGCAGCATTCCAAGCCGTTGGCAAAGACTATCAGGGCAGATTTTGGATGCGGCCTGAGGCAGCATCATCGCCCATCGCATTCCGACTTTGGGCAGAAGATGTTCTAATCCATCGAGCCAATCTCCAATGGGACAGTGTTCGTGATTCCGACTGCGGCAGCAGGCTCGACAGGCTTGCTCGACGAAAATAGGGTTTGGAACTTTTGGTGGAAAACAACCGCGACAGGAAGTTGATCATTTGTCTAGGAGTCAACCTAGTAATCTTCGAATAGTTTCAAGCTCAGTCTGAATCTGAGATTCATCGGTCATACCGTTTGCAGTACTCTTGATCAAGCTTCGAAGGCTTGCAATTGCCAAAGTAAGAGACACTGAATGGCCCTGGGTGATTAAGGTCAATTCCTGAGCACTTGAGACCCACTCCAACCCGGTTTGTCTTTGTCTGCGGGTAGCAGGGACAGTGTTTGTTTCGGGCGTCCAGTGCGCAAAAGAGGATCTCCTTACAAGGACTGATCCAGTACACGCGAGGCCGACTACTTATGCAAGGAACTTCTAACTCAGGACACTAGCCTCATTGGCTCATTAAAAGTCTGAATTGGCGCCATAGAAAGTAACGTTGGTAGACAGTTACGATACGTTCTAAAATTAGGATAGGTTGGACAGTTGGCCCCGTAGCCACTGGTTTTTGGAATACGGGTTCGACATGAGAAAACTACTTCTACTCAGCAT
>JAYWBH010000462.1:0-4695 GCA_043781815.1 Bryobacterales bacterium
ACCGGTGCGGCACACGTTGCCCTGTTCGTTGCCGATGTAGAAAAGTCGCGGGCCTTTTATAAAGACCTACTGGGATATGGGGAGCCCTTCGATTTGAAAACGCCAAGCGGCGAACTATCGTTGACCTTTATCAAGATCAATGAACGGCAGTATCTGGAACTTTTCCCTGAAAAGGAAAAGGATTCGGATAGGTTGAATCACGTCTCCGTAGAGACAGACGATATTGAGGGCATGCGCACGTACCTCGCGGCGAAGGGCGTAAAAGTTCCGGAAAAGCTCAGTAATAATCGGATTGGGAATCGCAGCTTCAACGTAAAAGATCCCGATGGTCATACGCTGGAATTTGTGCAGTACCTTGCTGAGGGTGCTTCGGTTCGAGAGAAAGGCAAGTTTCTGGGAGAGCAACGGATCTCCACAAAAATGGCCCATTTTGGAATCCTGGTGGGCAATCTGGAGGCATCCCAAAAGTTCTATCACGATATTCTGGGCTTCCAGGAATTTTGGCGTGGTAGCCGTGATGGAAAGATTTTGAACTGGGTAAATATGAAAGTGCCTGATGGGGATGACTACATTGAATTGATGCTGTACGACGGGGCGCAACCAGAGCCAACCAAACGCGGCACGGCGCATCATATCTGTTTGTTTGTTCCAGATATTGAAAAGGCCAAAGCCGATCTTGAATCGCGGCCTGCCAGCAAAAGTTATTCGAAGCCGATGGAAATCCGCACAGGGACAAATCGCAAGCGACAGATGAACCTCTATGACCCTGACGGTACGCGGGTGGAGTTGATGGAACCACATACGATTGATGGAAAGCCTACGCCGCCATCCACAGCGCCCCCGCCCAGTGTAAATAAATAGATTAAAGATGTAACGTTCAAAGCAAGTACGGTTGTTGTATACTTCGTTGAGCATGAACACCAAGAAGCTTTTCATTGCGAGTTGTATCGCACTCATAACCACCTCCATGGTCTTTTCCATCCGAGGAGATATTCTTGACTCGTTGGGCGCAGATTTCCATCTGACGAAGGAACAGATTGGATTTATATTGAGCCCGGCATTTTACGGGTTCACGTTGTCCATCCTCATTGGTGGAGCGTTGGTGGATTGGTTAGGAATGCGACGAATGCTGCTGGTATCGGCAAGCTTTTACGTGATTGCTGTACTGGCAATTATCTTCGCGCCACGGCCTACCGGGCCAATTGGTTCGACGGATACGCCCTACCTTATTTTGTACGGAGCGATGTTGACGCTGGGCCTGGCCCAAGGACTGGTGGAAGGTGTCATCAACCCGTTGTGCGCAACCATGTTTCCTAACGATAAGACGCACCGTATGAACCTGCTGCATGCCTGGTGGCCGGGTGGGTTGATTGTTGGCGGCTTGGCTTCTTACGCATTGACCAAGGCTATGGGATTGGACGTGGCAGGTGTGGCGGCATCGACAATGACCTTTGGATGGCAGCTTAAACTGGGGCTGATCATGATTCCGGCGGTGATCTTTGCGGCAATGATTTGGAATGAGAAATTTCCTCAAACAGAGCGCGTAGAAGCTGGCGTATCGAATTCGGAAATGATGGGCGACTTGATGAAGCCGTTGTTTATTTTGCTGTGGATTTGCATGTGGATGACCGCTTCCGCCGAACTAGGACCAGACCAATGGGTAAGCTCAGTGATGGGAAAATTGGCCAACATGCAAGGCATTCTGATTCTGGTTTACACTGCGGGCCTCATGTTTGTGCTGCGCTTTTTCTTCGGTGGGGTGGCTCACAAATTCTCTCCCATCGCCATTTTAATTGTGTCGTCAATCCTTACCGCCATCGGCTTATATTGGTTGAGCACTGTGACCAGCCCGACGGAAGCCTTTCTGGCTGCCACGGTGTTTGGAGTTGGTAAGACATATTTCTGGCCGCTGATGTTGGGCGTGACCTCAGAACGATTCCCCAAGGGCGGACCGCTGGCGCTGGCTTTGATGGGCGGTACAGGCAATCTTGCGATCGCGTTTATTTTGCCGTTCATGGGTGGGTGGTATGAACGGGAAGGCGCTTCGGCGGCGTTCCGATACGTTGCTATATTGCCAGTGGTGCTGACGGTAATTTTCACTGGTTTGTATTTCTACTTCAAATCGCAAGGTGGATATTCGGCAGTGAAGATTGATACAGCAATGGGCAAGGCACGCGCTTAGAAACAGCGTTGTTACTTAGCAGTAGAGCGCATCAGCCGTAATCCAACAGTCAATTGGTGCGATTGGAACGATTCGGGATATAGGAAGAATTCTCCGAATCCATAGTATCGCCACTCTCCAAACAGTTCGCAGGACTTGCGTACGGGAACGGTAATGCGGCCTTGCGGCTGATAGTAAGCAGTGGATCGACTGCCTCTGGTTTTCAGTAGAGTGCCACCAGCCGACAACTTCAATCGGGCGTGAACATTGGCATCTACCAGCAATGTGGCTGCGTGCGAATCATCGCGGTATAGCGAGCGAATGGCCCCGAAGTTTTCCGGATTGCGGTAGAGAATGTCCGTCAGTAAAGACCCACGTGAATACTCAGCAAGTGCCGTCCATTTTGCGGAGGGCGTCCACTGGACTGACGCGCCACCAGCAGTGTTTGAATAACTGTAGTTGCCAGCCCAGGAAGGGTTGCCACCACTGACACGAAGAAAGTGTGCCGCTGCAATCCAATGTGTGTTCAGTTGATAGCGAGCGCGCAGACGAGTGGAATCAAAGTCAGTGAGTGTGGTGCGGAACCAGGCACGATCCCCGCTGGCCACTTCCACGTCGGCGTTGATGGTCAGGTTCTTTACCGGGCGAAGAACAGCACCGCCGATGAATGATTGTCTGCGAAGTCGGGCACGTTCCAACCCGGTGGCCACATCTAATTGGCTGGGCGGCGTGTACGATTCACCCCAAGTATATTTATGCCCGACCCGCAAGGTGAACCATTTTGTGACATCCAGAAAAGCTTCCAAACGCTGTTCATTATAGTGCCAGATTACTGGAATGGTTGCGTCGTTGTGCAGCCGATCTGTGCTGATAGATTCAATGATGCGTAACTTACTAAAGGGTCGCAATTCGGCGGCAAAGTTAGCGGCGGTGCGTGGTTGGTTCGATTCGTTTTGCAGGAATGATTGAATTCCGCTGGTGAAACGCAGTTGATCCAGCAAGATAAACAACCCCGAAGCATTCTCAGAAAATGATGCCCTGGTGTTGGTCTGTGTATAAAAATACTGTCCAGATAAATCCAGCCAATTGGTTGGCGATGCAGTGGCATGAACCCCAGTGGTACCGTTGCGACCCTGAATTCCATAGGCATCCTGACCGTTCGATACAAACAACGTCTGCCCCAAATAGGTGCGTAACCGATCCCCTGTATTACGGGAATCAATCTTCAACGTCTGATCATCATGGAACTTGCCTTCGGTATGTTCCAGGGTGATGTGAAAACGTTCCATGGTCCAACGCAAACCAGCGCGGGCCGTTGTGTAGGCATAGTCAACATGGGAGACGGCTGCGTAGCTGTTGCCATCGAACACCATGGGACTGACGCCGCTGCCACGGGCGGCTTGGCGGCCGATTCCAACAAATGGCGACAATCGTCGGCCCGGAAGCAGGTCCAGATCAGCATCGAAAAATCGCTGTTTCTGATCGTAGCTGCGTTGGTTGAAGGCACCCAGAGGATTGGCGAAGGATGGCAGTGCGTTGAAGTAGGCTGAGTTGCGATAGCTGATGGTGGCACGGTAAACATGATGCTTTTCGGCAAGCAGGCGGAAAGAATTGTAAGGATCGCCGCCCCAATTGTTCAAGCGAAGAAACAGTGTGTCGTAAAACTTTCCACCTGGAAAGTTGATTTCGCCAGCGAGAATGCGTGGTCCTTCACCCAGATTGACGATGGAACGATAGGTGGGAATGCTGCCGTTCAAGGTCGGGATGAAGCGATAGCCAAACTCCACAGATCCGGTGGGCAACGCGTCGGCAGTAGGCTCCGCTTTTGCTGGCTCAGGCGCAGAAGCTTGCTGGCCAAATGCAATCGGAATGAACAGGAACAACCAAAGTAGCTTTCTCATTTAAGAAACGCTCTGTTCACATGCGACCCGTGAATCCTGGTATGACACACAGTGCAATTGCGATAGAAGGGATCACGCAGATCATGAAAGGCAGACGGCAACACACCTTGCACCTGACGAGTTGCAGCAAGCGCAGCACCGGGCAGATTAGCATGACATTCCAGACACTGCGTGGCCACGTCCTGACGCACCAGCATCCGAGGATTCGCTGAACCATGCGGCTCATGGCACGATGCACAACCTTCAAGACGCACCGGAGCATGTTCGAAACGGAACGGTCCACGCTTATCGGTATGGCATTTAAGGCAACCTGGTTCATTGGACCCGTGCCGTTGCGCCGATGCCAGAGCACGCCCGTTGAACGACCCATGTGGATTATGGCAGTCCGTACAATTCAACTGCCCTTGCGTCACTTTGTGAGAAAAGGGCCTAGCAAATTGGGCTCGCGTTTCGGCATGGCAACCGAAGCACTGCTGGTTGCGACTGGTAGCTGTTTGCAGCGTGGGAGGCGCGTGAACACTATGGCAACTGGTGCAGGCAACCTGTCCGCGACCGTGACCTGAGCGCACTTGCCCCACTTGCGATGGATGATTCTTATGGCAGGCCAAGCAAGTTGCTTCACCCGCTTTTGGC
>JAYWBH010000463.1:0-4693 GCA_043781815.1 Bryobacterales bacterium
CCGATCACCAGTTATTCACTGACCATTGAACCGAAGGATCATTTCATTAATTGGCAGCAGGACCCGCAGGGCAATTTTCTTGCACGGCTGGCGTTCCCAAATGCGACGAGGCAATTTTCTCTTACGGTAGATTTGGTGGCGGAAATGACTGTCATCAATCCGTTTGATTTTTTCCTTGAACCGTACGCGGAAATATTTCCTTTTCAATATGAACCGCAACTGATGGATGAGTTGAAGCCGTTTTTAGATACTCCTCCGGCGGGTGCGCAGTTACAGACGCTGCTGAATTCCATTGACCGCAGCCCGAAGCACATCATCACGTTTCTGGTTGGTTTGAACCAACGTTTGCAGAATGACATTCGGTATGTGATTCGCATGGAACCGGGGGTGCAAACTTCCGAAGAAACATTGGGAGGCCTTAGCGGATCGTGCCGCGATAGTAGTTGGCTGCTGGTGGAAACGCTACGACATTTAGGATTGGCTGCACGCTTCGTTTCTGGCTATTTAATTCAATTAAAGCCTGATTTAAAGCCGCTGGAGGGCCCGGAAGGTCCGCAGGAAGATTTCACAGATCTGCATGCATGGGCGGAAGTTTATTTGCCAGGGGCAGGTTGGGTAGGGCTTGATCCTACGTCGGGATTGTTTGCTGGTGAAGGTCATATTCCACTTGCGGCAACGCCACATCCGCAATCTGCCGCACCGGTATCGGGGTTAGTAAGTCCCTGTCAGGTTGAGTTTCTTCATGAAATGAAAGTAACTCGCATTCATGAAGATCCGCGAGTAACTAAGCCTTATAGTGAAGACCAATGGAAGGCCATCGACCAACTGGGCGACACCATTGATCAGGAATTGACCGCCGGGGATGTGCGATTGACGATGGGCGGCGAGCCCACATTTGTATCCATTGATGATATGGATGGTGAAGAATGGAACACGGCGGCATTGGGTGAATCCAAGCGTCGCATTGCTGGCGAACTATTGAATCGTATTCGGGAGCAGTTTGCACCCGGTGGCTTGCTGCACTTTGGACAAGGGAAATGGTACCCCGGCGAATCACTTCCGCGGTGGGCTTTTACATGCTATTGGCGAACCGATGGTGTTCCTTTATGGGAGGACCGGCAATGGTGTGCTGACCCGGATCGCGATTACGGTTTCGGGGAGAAGGAAGCGCAACGGTTCGCTGAAGAATTAGCGCAACGGCTGGCCGTTGGTCCTGAAAATGTGATTGCGGCGTATGAAGATCCGCTGGTGTACATTCACAAGGAAAGTCAGCTTCCGGTGAACGTTGATGCGGAAAATAACAAGCTGGATGATTTAGAAGAACGGGAACGGTTACGTCGTGTTTTTTCACACGGATTAGGGAATCCAACAGGGTTCGTACTGCCGCTGCAACGCGGCTTTGGAAAGGATGGACCGGAGTGGCAAACGGCATTGTGGATGCTGCGCGCGCGCCACTTATTTTTACTGCCAGGCGATTCTCCGGTGGGCTTGCGCCTGCCATTATTGAGCCTGAAAGCGGAACCGGCTGATAAACTTCAGCGAGTCTGGACCATCGACCCGATGGCCACTGCGCCACCGCTGTCTGTGGTTCAAAGGCAGCCGCGATCTCAACTTGCATGGGAGGGTCAACTGCAGTTGAATAGCGGGCCCGTCAATGCTCGGCAACGTCAAAATCTGCAACCTGTTCCTGGTGAAGATGGCGAGCTTGATTCGTTGGTTCGAACCGCGCTAACCGTAGAACCGCGGGAAGGCAAGCTGTGCTTATTCTTGCCGCCAGTGCGATCTGCAGAAGACTATGTAGACTTGGTAACGGCCATTGAAGAGACTGCCGCCAAACTGCAAATGCCAGTGATTTTGGAAGGCTACGCGCCTCCCTTTGATTCGCGTTTGCAGTCCATAAAGCTTACTCCTGACCCTGGTGTGATTGAAGTGAACATTCATCCTTCGCACAATTGGCGGGAGCTGGTTCACAACACCACCACCCTTTATGAACAGGCTCGCCAATGCCGTTTGGGGACAGAAAAGTTTATGTTGGATGGGCGTCATACGGGGACTGGTGGCGGCAATCATTTGGTGTTGGGTGGGTCCACGCCAGCGGATAGTCCATTTTTGCGTCGACCAGATTTGGTGAAGAGTCTGGTGGGATATTGGTTGAATCATCCGTCGCTATCGTATTTATTTTCTGGCGTATTTATTGGCCCAACCAGCCAGGCACCGCGTGTGGATGAAACGCGTGCCGATGCGATTTACGAATTAGAAATCGCTTTTTCTTTGTTGAAGGGTCGGGAAGAAACATCCCCGCCATGGCTGGTGGATCGTATCTTTCGCAACCTGTTAGTGGATGTTACGGGCAACACGCACAGAGCTGAATTTTGCATTGACAAATTGTATTCTCCAGATAGTTCCACGGGACGGCTGGGGCTGCTTGAGCTACGAGCGTTTGAGATGCCCCCCCATGCCCGCATGAGTTTAGCGCAGCAGGTTTTGGTGCGGGCGCTGGTGGCCTGGTTCTGGCGTGAACCCTATGAAGGGAAACCCATCCGTTGGGGCACGCGGCTGCATGACCGGTTTATGTTGCCGTACTACGTGGAAAGCGATTTGGCCAGGGTGATTGCAGAATTGAATGAGGCAGGCTACGCCGTTTCCCGCAACTGGTTTGGGCCACATGCAGAATTCCGATTTCCAGTATATGGGCGCGTCTGTTACTACGGTGTGGAAATTGAATTGCGGCAAGCGATTGAACCCTGGTATGTGTTGGGTGAAGAGCAAGGCGCAGGGGGCACGTCGCGCTATGTGGATTCATCTGTAGAGCGATTGCAGGTGCACGTCAGCGGCTTAACTTCGGAACAATTCACCGTCACCTGCAATGGACGCCGCTTACCTTTGGAGCCCACTGGCACGCACGGGGAATTTGTTTGTGGAGTTCGCTATCGTGCCTGGCAGCCGCCGCATTGCTTGCATCCAACCATAGCGGTGCATACGCCTTTGGTTTTCGATCTGGTTGATTTAGCGGCTGGGCGTTCTTTGGGAGGCTGCACTTATCATGTTGCGCACCCTGGTGGACGCCATTACGATACCTTCGCGGTAAACTCAAATGAAGCGGAAGCACGGCGCAGGGCGCGCTTTTTTGAGTACGGACATACGCCGGGTTCAATGGTAGTTCCTGCGGTGGAAATCAATCCCGAATTTCCAGCCACTCTGGATTTACGCCGCGCACCGGGTCTTTGAGTAGATATTGTGAACGAAACAAAAGTGGGTGCAAAAACGGAGAAGATGGAATGGCAATATCAGCCAACGTCTACCCACTGGGATGAGGCGATGCGGCCATCGGGCATGCCTCGGCATCATTGGCGGAAACTGTACACATCCATTGGTCGTATGGGATTTGCGCAGCTTACGCGTCGTTGGCAAACGGGGCAGCACCTCATTCAAACCAACGGCATCACTTACAACGTGTATGGCGATCCGCAAGGCAAAGAACGGCCCTGGTCTTTGGACCCAATTCCGCTGGTGATGGATGGCCAGGAATGGGCTAAGTTGGAACAAGCCATTTCACAACGGGCCACGTTGATGAACCATATGTTGGGCGATCTTTACGGTGCGCAGCGGTTGATTCATGAACGTCAGTTACCGGCAGCACTGCTGTTTGGGAATCCTAATTTTCTGCGCACATGCCATGGAATTGAGCCAGCCAAGGGTGTGTTTCTGCATACCTACGCAGCGGATTTAGCCAGGTCGCCAGATGGAAAATGGTGGGTGATTTCGGACCGTACGCAGGCACCATCGGGCATGGGCTACGCATTGGAAAATCGGTTAGTGAGTGCGCGGATGTTGCCTTCAGCTTTTGGTCAATGCCATGTACGACCGCTCAACCGATTCTTTGAACAGTATCGGGAAAGTTTGCTGAACTTAGCGCCGAATCGCGATAATCCGCGTGTTGTGCTGCTGACCCCTGGTCCGAATAACGAGACCTATTTCGAACAATCGTTTCTGGCTCGTCAATGGGGTGTGCCGCTGGTTGAAGGCGCTGACCTGACAGTGCGCGATAACCGTGTGTTCCTTAAAACACTATCGGGTCTGGAACCGGTAGACATGGTGCTGCGTCGGATGGACGATAGTTTTTGCGATCCTCTGGAATTGCGTGGTGATTCGCTGTTGGGTATTCCTGGTTTAACGCAAGCAGTGCGTAGCGGGAACGTAGCGGTTTCCAATGCGTTGGGCAGCGGGTTGATGGAATCGCCGGGTTACATGGCGTTTCTTCCGAGCCTATGCAGGCAGTGGCTTGGTGAAGAATTGAAGCTGCCTTCGGTGGCCACCTGGTGGTGTGGTGAGCGGGCCACGCGTCGTTTTGTAACCGCCAATCTGGATGGCTTAGTGATTAAGCCGACGTTCCCCAGACTGGGACATCATCCCGAATTTCCAGCTTATATGGATAGCGCTGCTAAGCAGGATCTGCTGCGGCGTATTGAAGCGGAACCCGAACAATTTCTAGCGCAGGAACAGGTGGCCCTTTCCACAGTTCCCGTTCGAACCGATTCGGGATTGACGCCGCGTCACGTGGTGCTGCGCGTGTTCGCTGTTTGGGATGGGCAATCCTATAGCGTGATGCCCGGCGGATTGACGCGCGTTTCCATTGAAGCCAATTCACCGGTGGTCACCATGCAGCTTGGTGGCGGTAGCAAAGACACTTGGG
>JAYWBH010000464.1:0-4693 GCA_043781815.1 Bryobacterales bacterium
CCAAAGTGACAAACCCCATGTGGCTAACGGAGGAATAGGCGATCAGCTTCTTCCAATCCTTCTGTAACAGGCAGACTAGCGCGCCGTAAAGAATGGCCACGATGGACAAGGCTGCAATAATTTTTACCGTCAGGGGATCGCGAGAGGCATTGGGTGTCAGCGGTAACGAAAATCGCAGAAAGCCATAGGTGCCCATCTTTAGCAAAATGCTGGCCAGCACCACTGACCCGGCAGTAGGCGCTTCAGTATGTGCATCGGGAAGCCAGGTGTGGAACGGAATCATGGGTACCTTCACGGCAAACCCAGCGAACAAGGCCCAGAAAATCCACATTTCCATGGTCAACGAAAGTGGCGTATTCATCAACTCATCGATGGCGAAAGTTCGCACGCCTGTTGCCAAAAAATGTTGCCAATGGAGGGCAATGCCACCGACCAGCATCAACACGGAACCAGCTACTGTGTAGATCAGGAATTTAATGGAGGCATAGGCCCGACGTTCCGCGCCCCAGATGGCGATGATGAAATACATGGGAATGAGGACCATTTCCCAGAACACGAAGAAGAGTAAAAAGTCCAGGGAGAGGAAAACACCCATCATGGAAAATTGCAGGAACAGGAAGCAGGCGTAGTATTCTTTGACCCGGGTATCAATGGCATTCCAACTGGAAAGGATCGCCAGAAAGGTGATGAACCCGGTCATCACCAGCAGCAATAAACTGATGCCATCGACGGCCAGATAATAACTGGCACCAATGGAGGGAATCCAAGGCAGCCTTTCCACAAATTGAAAGTCCTGATTGCGATCAAAATTGGTAAGCAGCGGAAGCGTCATCAGCGCGCTTACCAGGGATGCGAAGTTAGCCCAGATTTTGATGCGACGCGGAGAGGACGATGGAATTGCCAATAAAACCAGCAATCCGATTAAGGGGGCGACAAGAAGTGAGGTTAGAATACCCAGCATTGCGATGAATTGACTATTGTAACAGTCGGTAAGTCTGCACCTGAATCCAGTTATCAGCGGACTGCAGTTTAGAATCTACTGTTAGCTGTTACTTCGCTGGTCTGTAGAATGGATTTGGAATGGCATTTTCCCAAAACTTTTCTGTTAGCTCCGGGATGTCCGAAAAGTCGATTGTGTCATCGGGCATAGCTGCCAGCGCCTGCAATTGCTGACGCTGTGCTTCGGTTAGTTTATTCGTTGGCAAATTTCTTGTATGTCTTTTGAAATAAGATGATCGACTCTAATTGTAGCGTGGCTACCGCCCGGAACTCCCAAATCCGCCAGCGCCGCGTTCGGACCCGGCCAAATCCCCTTCCAGCCACTCCACCGCTTCATACTTGGCGATGACCATTTGCGCAATGCGATCCCCCTTCTTCACGGTGTAACTCTGCTTCCCTAAATTCAGTAGAATCACCCGAATCTCCCCTCGATACCCAGGGTCAATGGTCGCTGGGGAATTGGGTAATGTGATGGCCTGCTTCAACGCCAAGCCACTACGCGGCCGTAATTGGCACTCGTAACCTGGAGGGATTTCGACGGACAACCCTGTTGGCACCAGCACCGGAACATTGGGTTCCAGAACCACTTCTGCGACGGAACAAATATCCATGCCAGCGTCCTCCAGGGGACCATGTGCATATTGCGGAAGAACCGCATCTTCAGAAACTCTTTTGATTCGGATTTGCATGATGTGAGAGGTCTTAAGTTAACATGTTAAGTTACCATGCCACAGACTCCAGGGCGCATAGTCAGCGTCTCACCCATGCCTCCCGAAAAATGTGCGTACGCCTTGGCCCGCTACAGCCGATCCCCTGATTCCATCCGCGAATCCATTGATTGGGTGCGCACTCACGATTCCTCCAAGTTCCTGGATAGTTTCTATTTTCAATACGGCCACGCATCCATTGCCGACCTGGGCCATTTGGTGATCTGCTTTGAAGGCGTCTCTGAACTAGCTGCCACCGAGGCCGAAGACGAACAATTGTGGGACGGCCAGGCGAAATCTTCGCGCTATCAGGATTTCGGTTCGGCTGGCTTCATCACACCACCCGACCTTGACGATGCACAAGCCACTCTCTATCGATCCGCAGGCGCGGCTTTGCTCCAAGCATACAAACACGTCCACGAGCAATCCCTGGAGCACTTGAAGTACAAGCTTCCCCGCCCCGAGGCTATGAAGCCCGACGCCTACCTGCGCAACATCACCGCCCGAGCCTTCGACGTTGCCCGCTATTTTCTGTTCTGGGGCATTCCCACAAACGTCGGCCAAATCACCAGTATCCGCACATTGGAACGGCAAATTCGCCGGATGAAAGCTTCAGAGTTCGCCGAAGTACGCGACCTGGGTGTGGAACTGGCTCAAGCCTGCGCATCGGAACCGGGTTGCCTGTGGGACAAGGATGGCAGCCGCGAAGCACTGGCACCGACCCTGGCTAAGTACGTTGATCCCGATGCGCACCTCATCGAATCGCAGAAGGCGTTGAAGCAATGGGCGTCGCAGAATCTACCGAAAGCAGCGGGTGTGGAGCCTGGGGATGTGCATCTGTCGAAACCAACCAACACGCCAGCCGATATTGTGGCGACGCTGCTTTACCCCGTCACCAATCGCCCCTTCAGGGAACTCTATGAATGGGCATGCTCTGTTAGCGCAGCGGTGCGTGAGGAGGTGATTGGCGCAGCATTGGCGTCGCGAACCAGGGAAGAGCTACTGCGTGGATTCCGTGGTGGACTTTACTGTTATGACATGGTGATGGATATTGGAGCTTACCGCGATTTCCATCGTCATCGGCGTTGTCAGCAGTTTCGGCAAGCGTATGAAGGGAACCTGGGCTACGATACACCGGCAGTAATTGGGGAAGCTGGTCTGAGCGGTTACTACGGTGCGGCGATGGATGCTGCGTGGTTGGCAATGCGGGGACTGCCACAGCCAGCGGCACAGTATCTGCTGCCGTTTGCTGGCAAGTCGCGATTCCTGTTCAAGATGGATTTCGCTGAAGCCGAATATATTTCCCGGCTACGGAGCGGGGTGAAGGGTCATTTCAGCTATCGGAATATTGCTTGGCGGATGAAGGAAGAGATGGAAAAGGTGGAGCCGGAATTGGGACGGCTGATTGAAGCTACGCCACCGTGGGTGGAGGATCCACTGGTGCGGTGATTACTGCGATGTTGAGGAACAAGATTAAGGAATCTACGACGGCAAGGGTTTCAGTATTGGAGTTGCTTTACTCGTCGTCAGGAAGCAATACTTTGTCATAGAGCCCTGCATCGTCCACCATTTTCCCAATGCGTCGCCATGATTCAATTCGCCGATTGGCGCTAGCCTGTTGATCAAGAAGGAGAGAGACGGCCTCTTCCATAAGTTCGTCAGCAGTTCGATAGCGACCCGTAGCAATTTGCTGTTCAATTTGAATTGAAAGATGCTCAGGCAAAGAAATTTCCATATGCGCTCCCCTAAACAATATTCTACCGTGCAATTGCCCGATGCGTTTGCAACAAACAGGTTTGTAGTTGTGGATGCCTGTGTTTTAGTCAGCTATTCACTTTGCGATACGCTACTTCGGATCGCAGAGCCTCCCTCGTTGTTTGAACCGAAATGGTCGGCAGAGATCATCGGCGAAACAGTCCGAACTCTGGAGAAATAATTAAACTGGCCATCTCAATTGACAGGCACCTTGCAACGCGAATTGATTGCCAATTTTCCCGAAGCATCAGTTCGAAGTTATGAGAAGGTTATTCCCGGTCTTGGAAATGATCCGAAAGACCGTCATGTACTTGCTTCAGCGATCCACTCCCGATCTTCTATAATCCTCACCTTCAACCTGAAGCACTTTCGTCCGGAACATCTTGAGCCTTGGGGGGTAACCGCGCTTCACCCCGATGTGTTTCTGCTCGAGCTCCTCAGGAAAGCGCCTGCACTTGTACTCGATAAGCTCCGCCTACAAGCGGCGGAAAGAAATCGCTCTCTGCCGCAACTTCTTACGATTCTCAGCAAAACAGTACCAGTCTTTGCAAGCGCTATTTCGATGGGAACTCAGCCAGATGTTCCACTGGTGCCGTGAAATTTTGCACGCTGTCCTTCAAATTCGGCAATGATTCGGACCCATTCTTAACGTCCAACGCAGCTGCCCGATTGCGCGACCACTCCGAACGCGGGTGCCCTGGGGACAAGCGTTTATCCCACTCTGCGGCGGCTTGCAGATAAGCTTCGCGAGCTACATCCCAGTTTCCAAGGGCTTCTTCGGCCTCCGCCAAGATCTCCCAAGCTGGCATCTGCTCCGGGTCAAACATAGCCTTGCCGTCCTTCTCCTCAAAGGCCAACGCAGTCCGAAGACCCTTTATCGCCGCCTCAAACTCACCCTGATAGAGGAGCCATTCATCTGCACATCCAGCCTTAACAACCAATCCTTCGGCGGCAAGGTTTGAGCCAACATTGGTGGAGAAAGCAGGGTCTTTAAGCGCCAAAACAGTAAGCCTGGAACAACGGGCCAAGGTGGTTTGAGCCTCGGCCTTTTCTCCATTGCGCCAAAGTGAACGCCCTAGCAAATGCAGCGAAGGAATCAGGTGTGGGCTATCGATTGCAGTGTCCATTTGAATCGTCTCAAGATTCTTACGAAAAACAGGGATCGCTTCGTTGTACTTCCCCTTGGCCATAAGAATCATCCCCATGAAGTCATTTGCCTCGCACACGGCGAG
>JAYWBH010000465.1:0-4688 GCA_043781815.1 Bryobacterales bacterium
CTGGTGGCACCCGTTCCCGTAGGATCGTCCATCAATACTGTAGGCTCTGGCGTGGTGCGCAACAATTTCTGGAAGATGCGCGATGCCGGTGCCACTGCCCGGGAAACACTTGTGAAAGCGGCGATGAATCAGGTGAATGATCAAACACGCGCCAACTTCACTATAAGCAATGGTGTGGTGACACACACGCCCACCAATACAGCGCTGACTTATGGCACATTGGCTAACGCGGCTGCTTTGCTGCCACCAGTCGCAATCGCCACTGTAGTACCCGATGGACAACTTCGTTTGATCGGCAAGACGCTTCCACGCATCGACATTCCACTTAAGGTAGATGGAAGTGCACTTTACGGCTTGGACGTGCGCGTTCCTGGAATGCTCTATGCAGTGATTAAGCATTGTCCAAGCTTCGGCGGCACCCTCAGCACAACTCCGAATAAACCCTCTGGAGCAATTGCTGTAGTTCCAACCAAAGTCATTGCAGGAACCGGCCGTGGGACGGAAGTCACTGGCAATGTAAACGCTGTGGCCGTTGTAGGCACCAACACCTGGGATACTTGGCAAGCAGCCAAGAGCTTAAATGTTTCATGGACACTTCCGTCCACGACATCGAACCTCAACAGCGCGAAATTTCTTAGCGATGCGCAGGCCCTTGCTGTGTCGGCACCGGCATATGTTGCTGGTGCCGCAAATCCGCCCGGAACGTTGTACACGGTGGAAGGCAGTGCCGCTCCTACCAATGCAGCAATTTTGGGATCTGCCAAAGTAATCGATGCCACCTACACACTTCCATACGTCGCGCATGCTTGCATGGAAGTTTTGAACTGCACGGTAAGCTTTGTTCCTGGTGTGAGCTGCGAGATTTGGGCTCCAACACAATCGGGCAAATCTGTTCTGCAACTTGCTATGGCCATCACTGGTCTAGCTGCAAATCAGATCACGCTGCACACAATGTACCTTGGTGGCGGCTTGGGAAGGAAAGCAGAAACGGACTTTGTCAGCCAGGCAATCCAAGTAGCCATGGCCGTAGGCAAGCCAGTGAAGTTGATGTGGCCGCGGGAAGAAGATTTCACTCGGGATCAATATCGGCCAATGGCTCTGGTACACGGCAGCGCAGGCCTGGACGCAAGCAGCAACATAACGGGCTTCGCCTACCGCAATATTTCTCCTTCGATTCTGGGCCAACGCGGAGTTGTGCTGGGACCCGCTGGCGATAGTCAAGGTTCTGAGGCTTCCAATAAATTGCCCTACAACTTTGGCAGCCGCGTGATTGAATGGGTTTCGCATCCTTCGCCGATCCCTGTTGGTTTCTGGCGAAGTGTGGGGGCGTCAATCAATACGTTTGCAGTGGAAAGCCTGATCGACGAACTAGCTGCGGCGGCGGGCCAGGATTCCTACATGTTCCGGCGTTCAAAATTGACTGATCCCCGATGGATCAAAGTATTGGACAAAGTGGCCGACATGGCCGGTTGGAGTGCGGGGCCACCTGCTGGTAGAGCACGGGGCATTGCAATTGGAACTGCGTTCAATAGCATTGTTGCTGAGATTGTGGAAGTGTCTAATGCAACAACAACTGGACTGACGGTGAATCGCGTTTGGGTGGCAATCGATCCTTACCTGAACGTCAACCCTGGTCAGGTTGAAGCGCAAATGCAGGGAGGAGTTGTCCACGGAATGAATGCTGCCCTGTACGGACAACAGACTTTTGTCAATGGTGCTGCACAAGCGAAGAACTTCAACAGAAGCCGGATGATTCGTCAAAGTGAAATGCCGCAAGTGGCAGTGGCGATTATTCCGAACCCAACGGTAATGGATCGTGCTTCGGTGATTGGTGGAGTTGGGGAATTGGGTGTACCAACATTCGCTCCGGCATTGGCTAATGGGTACTTCAAACTCACCGGAAAGCGGCAACGATCCCTGCCGTTTTTCCCAGGTTCGACCATGGGCGGCTAGGTGCTTTATGCGCGAACTCAACTCCATCCTTAACGCATGGCGGGTTGATCGGGAGGCGAAAGGCGTACTGGCCACAGTAGTACATGTGGAAGGTTCCGCCTATCGCCGACCCGGAGCGCGCATGCTCATCGGCAATAACGGTAGCCGCATTGGGACCATCAGCGGTGGGTGTTTGGAAGGAGACGTGGCTCGAAAAGCTGCTTGGTGGACTGCTGGCGGCAAGCCCGTATTGCGGGTCTACGACACCAGTTCTGATGAAGATGCAGTTTGGGAATTCGGGTTAGGATGTAACGGCGTCATTTATGTTTTGCTGGAAGCAGTTGAGTCTGCAGCAGCGCAATCGCTGCTGCAGTTTCTGGATCAAGGCCAGAAGGAAAGAAGGGATCAGGTGGTGGCCACAGTGGTACGAACGCTGCCTGGCTCTACCTATCAGGTTGGGGATCACTTTTTTGGATCCAGATTATTCAATGGTGCATTTTGCGATGCGGCACAAAAAGCGTCAGCAGAACGTAATAGTTATTTGCTCCATGCACAAGACGCTGATGTGTTTATTGAATTCATTGCCCCGCCTCAGGAACTGGTTATTTTTGGTGCAGGTCATGATGTGGTTCCCGTTGTTGCCGCCGCTTCTGTGTTGGGTTGGGAAATCACCGTTGCCGATGTGAGATCCGGTTACGCAAAGCCGGATCGATTCCCCGGAGCAGCAAGCGTTGTTTTATTGCCCCCTTCAGGAAATCTCGGCGAAGTGCAAGTGCGTCCAGAAACTGCAGTAGTTTTTATGACGCACAACTACAATTTAGACAAAGCACTCTTACCGCAGGTGCTTCCACACAATCCTGGATACCTTGGGTTACTGGGTCCGAAGCGTCGCACGGCCAAGCTGTTTGGGGAAATAGGTCTGGATTCGGCACTCTATGATTTGCATGCCCCAGCGGGGTTGGATGTGGGCGGCGATTCACCAGAGATCATTGCCCTGGCAATCGTAGCGGAAATTCAATCGTATCTAGGCGGACGTGCAGGCGGTTCGTTGCGTTGGCGATCGGGTCCAATCCACGCGCAGGTGAAGGAAGTGGGGCAAGCTGCGGAAATGACGCGGTTGGAATCAGAGTTAGTACTTTGTGAAACCACTCATGGATGAATTTGAAATTGTGATTGCTTGAAAAACACATTCGCACGTCTAAAAGCATAGTAGTTGTCCGAGTTCAGAACGCTGTTGAACCCACCACACAAGACAAACGATCCCTTGTCTTTTATCCCCATGCAGAACCATGCCTGACTGTTGCAACGGGCAGTTACATGGGTGAATGATGCCCGTTTCATTGCGACCGCTAACAATGCCAGGAAATCTTCAGCCACCTATATTTAATCCCCTGACACCATCCCTCTCTATGTGGTCGGTGATTCTTTGGGCCGGTGTCATTCAGTCCAGCCGTACCAATTCCCGTTCAGGAGAAAAAGATGCTAAAGCAATTTATAGTACCGCTCGCGTTGGCAATGGCATTGCCATCAGCCTACTCGACAGTGTTTGGTCCCTTGGCCAATTTCGACGTCGTTAACGACACAGGAGAAACTGCCCACGGTTTTGAAATTGAGATCGAGGATATTGTCGAAGCCGATATCACGTCCATTTTTGGTGCCGCAAGCCGGTGGCCCAACATGGAGCGGTATGGCCCCCCGACGGTCGTATTGTTCAATGACGGCGTCAGGCGAGGTGTGAGGATCACCTACAAGGGCACGTTCAGCGGTGCTTCTTGGTCAATCGGCACCCCTTCAGGCACGTTGCCCGTCAGCCCTTCGGATAGCTGCTGGCGCTATGGCGCACCCACCTATGGCCCCAACTATCCTTGCGATCACTTCGGCGTCAGCACGCGTATCAGCACCCCGAAGGTCAAATATTCGTGGCTGGTAGAAACGGCCGGAAACATCGGCCTGCTGAGACCGGTCACCGCCAGTGTGCCCAATCCGGTTTGGACAGTGACGCCTGTGCCGCCGGTCGCAAACGTGCCGCAGCCGCCACAGGTAAACGTATTAATCGTTGCACCTGCGCCGCAGCTATACGAATTCGGCGAACCGCAATGGGTTAAGGTAACCGCGACTGGTACGTTGCGTGATGTCGCACTGGAAGATCTGGTGGCCGAGAATGCCATCATCCAGCAGGCTCGCACGCAAGTGCAGCTTGAATGGCAATTGCTTCAGGTGGACTCCGGTTCACCAGGTTCCGGGCAAATAGATTTGACGGGCGTGGCGCTCGATAAAGATGCTATGGGCGTCGTCTATCGTTTTGAATTCTACAAATACACAGGTGCGAGAAACCCTGTGTCCAATGAAGCAAAGCCTGTGAACGGCGATACGACCTTGCCCGTGCCAGGCGATCTTGGGATTTTCATCGTGGCGCAGAATGCGGGGATCAATTTCGATGGCGTTGCGCCCGCTGCCCCGCCACTGCCAGCAGGGCCTGTGCTTTTCGCCACAATTGCAGGTGCGACCGTCGGCTTTCCCTACAGCAACATCATTGGCGCCACTCCCGGCGTCCCCGGCGACGTTCTGCAAATTACAGTCACAGGATTGCCGCTCGGGTTGTTCTTCGATAGCGTGACTAATTCAATCAAGGGCACCCCGGCCGCAGTGGGCACCTTTCCCTGTCAAGGCAAAGTAGAAATGTCCTAATCCCAGCAAAGTAAGAATGTCCGGTTTTGACCGAGTGTTCCGGAGTTGGATGTTAGGTTGAATGAGTC
>JAYWBH010000466.1:0-4682 GCA_043781815.1 Bryobacterales bacterium
CTCATTGCCGGGGATCAGGTAAATTGTTCAGGACCGCGCATCCTTTCCACGCGATCCGTGTTCTATCCAGATACCGAACAGGTGATGGGTTGGGACATATCGGAAAAAGGGTTTCGAATTGTTCTGTCCCGTGAAGTCCCCATTGTGGTGGAAAAGAATTTGGCCAATGATGTGGACGCTTTCCTTGAGTCCCATGGCTTGACCAGAAAAGACATCGGCAGTTGGATTTTACACACTGGTGGTCCACGTATTTTGGAGGCCACGGAGATTGCACTGCAGTTGCCTGAAGGTGCGCTGGACGCATCCTGGACCTGTTTGAAGCGTACGGGGAACCTTTCCTCTGCTTCTGTTTTGCTGGTGCTGGAAGAAGTGATGGTGAATCGTCGACCTGCGGCTGGTTCCTACAGTGTGATGGCCGCCATGGGACCAGGATTTTGTTCGGAACTTATATTACTAAGGTGGTAATTTGTCAGAGATACCCAGCATTGCCGATGTGTTTATAGTTGGCGGAGGACCAGCAGGGCTTGCCACAGCCATCGCCGCCCGCCGTCAGGGACTCAGCGTTATTCTGGCCGATGGCGCAAAATCCAACATCGACAAAGCTTGTGGGGAAGGTCTTATGCCGCAAGCCTTAAAGTCGCTTGCCGGGCTTGGTA
The DNA here is from genome assembly GCA_043781815.1 of Bryobacterales bacterium. GTDB lineage: Bacteria > Acidobacteriota > Terriglobia > Bryobacterales > Bryobacteraceae > JANXSF01. Next base: position 657 of record JAYWBH010000466.1, read on the forward strand.
TCTCCATTGGTCCTAAGGATGGGCATCCTTTCCGCGGCATCCAATTCGTAGAAGCTGGTTATTCAGCAGCAGCAGAATTTTCTGAGGGAGTCGGGCTGGGCGTTCGTCGCACACGTCTGCATACTATGTTGGCCGAAGCTGCTGAAGAATGCGGCGCAAAGCTGCTTTGGCAATCTCCTGTTACCTCCTTCGGTTCCAGTTCGGTTGTCTGCGGTGGACGCACCATTCACTATAAGTACCTTATCGGTGCCGACGGCCATTCCTCAGAAGTCAGAAAGAGTTTCGGACTGGGTGCCACCCGTTACGAAAGTTCGCGATTCGGTTTTCGACGCCATTACAATGCTGCCCCGTGGTCCGATTGTGTTGAGGTGCATTGGGGCAACGGCTGCCAAATCTACATTACTCCGGTTGGTCGCAATGAAATTGGCGTTGCCGTACTTTCCGATGATTCTCATCTGCGCCTTGACCAGGCTTTGCGGCAATTTCCTCAGTTACAGCAACGCCTGCTCCATAGCAATCTGACCAGCTCTGAGAGGGGTGCCGTATCCGCATCCCGCCGCCTGCGTCGCGTTGCCACAGACAGAGTCGCACTCATTGGCGATGCTTCGGGTTCGGTAGACGCCATCACCGGCGATGGCCTTTCTCAAGCGTTCCAACAAGCTGAAGCACTTGCTGCGGCCATGAGTGCCAATGATCTTGCGTCATATCAAACTGCCCATAACCAAATCCGCCGACGTCCGGCATTGCTTGCTCAAATCTTACTCAGTTTGGGACGTAACGAACTGCTTCGTCGATTGTCCTTCCGATTCTTAGCGGAATACCCATCCGTCTTCTCGCAAATATTGTCGCTGCACACCACCGGCACACTGAACACAACTTACCTTTCCCCATTAAGGCAAACACAATGAAATTGGCAATTCTTCTGCTCTCCATCCCCTTTTTGCACGCTGCGGAAACGGTGATTGTTTTTGACGCACCGCAAACCAAAATCGGCTGGAGCCTGGGCGCTTCCCTTCACACCGTTCATGGGACTTTTCAGTTTAAGAGCGGCACTGTGAAATTCGATCGTGCTACCGGAAAAGCCAGTGGATCTTTGGTAGTGAATGCTCTGAGTGGGGAAAGTGGCAACAGTGGTCGCGACGAAAAAATGCACAAAAATATACTGGAAAGCCCCAAATTTGCCGACATCGTTTTTACTCCCGACCGCTTTGAAGGAAAAGTTCCCACTGAAGGCAAGGGGACCGTGCGAGTTCATGGTGCCTTTCAATTGCATGGAGTCAGTCACGAAATGACATTGCCTTTTGAATTGGATGTGCAGCGCAACCAGATCAACGTCGCGTCCACCTTCAAGGTTCCCTACGTCAGTTGGGGATTAAAGAATCCCAGCACATTTATCCTCCGTGTGAACGACAATGTGGATGTGGACATCCGCGCAGTGGGCAGCGTTCTGCCGTAAGGCTCGACGCCGTAAAGACAGCCACAGAGGAGAGTGACGAAATTGGCCAGTAATATTGCCGCAAGAGTTGTGGACGTTATCACCAAAACGCAACATTTGGAGTTGGGGAAAGTTACCGCAGAAAGCACGTTTATCGAGCTAAACATTGATTCACTGGACGGGTTGCAAATCATGTTCGCCCTGGAAGAAGAGTTCGGGCTGAACATTCCTGACGATGCAGCCAAGAAGTTCTCCACCGTGCAGCAAGCCATTGACGGAATAACCGCTTTAACCGCAGCGAAGGAAGTTTCCCCAGCGGAGATAAAATGAGGCGAGTGGCCGTAACAGGCATTGGCGTGGTCTCGGCCATTGGTCTGAACACTCCCGAATTTTGGCGGTCTCTGGCAGCGGGGCACAGCGGAATCGGCCCCATTCAATCGCTCCCCGGAGTAACATTCAAGTTCCCCAATGGTGCCGAAGCGTTAGGTTTCAATCCGCTCAATCACCTGGATGCCAAGTCCGCCGGTATGCTGGATCGATCAACACAATTTGCCAGCGCCGCCGCACAGGAAGCCATTGCAGCTTCTGGCGTCACCATCATTTCTGAAAGAACAGCAGTGGTTACGGGCTGCTCCGTTGGTGGAAAAATCACTGAGGATCTTGCTTATCAGAAGTTGTATGGCGTCAATCACCAGCGCTTTGAACCAATGACCATACCGCGTGTTATGGGGAACGCTTCGGCCAGTTGGATTTCCATGCGTCACGGCATTACTGGCCCCTGTTATACAGTTTCCACCGCTTGCGCTTCGGCAGCACACGCCATTGGACAAGCCTTCTGGATGGTTCGCAACGGAGTTGTCGATATCGCCATAACCGGAGGGACAGAAGCTCCTTTCGCCCAAGGATTACTGCGAGCCTGGGAGGCTATGCGTGTTGTTTCTCCGGATACCTGCCGACCATTTTCAAAGGATCGGCAAGGCTTGATTCTTGGCGAAGGGGCGGCAATGTTCGTCCTGGAATGCTGGGAAGCGGCACAAGCTCGCGGCGCAACAATCTATGCAGAAATTTGCGGATTCGGCATGTCATCGGACGCAGCGCATCTCACCATGCCATCAGCCAAAGGAGCAGCAGCCGCCATGCGATCTGCACTCAAAGATGCTGGCATGACAACTGGCGAAATCGGCTATATCAACGCTCATGGCACCGGGACGGAAGCCAATGACAGAACCGAATCGCAGGCCGTTCGTTCCGTATTTGACGCGCCGCCAGCGGTAAGTTCTACCAAATCCATGCATGGTCACGCGTTAGGAGCATCACCGGCACTGGAAGCAGCGGCCACCGTGCTCAGTCTGTTCCACCAGATACTGCCGCCGACGGCCAACTTCACCACGCCAGATGCAGAGTGCAACTTGGACGTTGTCCCCAACCATGCCCGATCACACAAAATGACAGCGGCCATATCGAACTCCTTTGCATTCGGGGGGTTGAACGCCGTTTTAGCTTTTCGATCATTCTGAAACGCGGGACAAGTAAGGATGCCCATCCTACTTTTTTCACTTTGTGCTCTAATCAAGGATGTTTCCCGACTGAGAGAATAACCTTTTTGGTTAGATTAACGTCTGTATAGTTTGATAAGCTAGCGTATCGTTTAGATAGAAGGCATCCAAAACCATGAGCAGTGCACACCTACCTTCGCCGACTTCCCCATCCCCAGGATCTACCAATCCTGTGGCCGTTGCTCAGGGTCCAAATCATCCTCGTCGAAAATGGTGGATAGCGCTTCTTGCGCTTGTTTCTGCCGCCGGTTTGGGGCTTTATTGGTACAACAGTCGTGACGTCGGCAATGCCAGCAATCCCCTTGTTCAAGTACGAACAGCTTCGGCTGTGGCAGGCACAATACAAAGGTCTTTACGACTCACCGGCACCACCGCAGCGGAACGGTATGTTTCCTTAGTGGCCCCTTCTTTACGTGGCTCCCGCAGCGGAGCAGGTGGGGGCGGCGGTGCTCCTGGGGCTGGCATTGGCTCCGTGCAAACGGCATCGGTTTCCAGCAACGCTGGCGGCGGATCTTCCAGCGGCGTCGGAGCGGGAACTTTGGCGTCTACTTCAAGTGCCAGTGGCGATAGCGGTCTCAGCGCAGCCAGTGGACGTTCCACATCCCGCGTCACATCAGCCCCCCGATCTCCGGCACCCAAGGTATCCACTGCATCGCGCGACAATAGCGCTGTCACCAGTGACAACGTTGGGTCAACTGGTGCTGCCCTGGTCGGCGGTGGAGGTGGTGGTGGCGGACGCATGGGCGGAGATTTTTCACTTCTTCTTCAAGAGGCCCCAAAACCTGGAACTCCGGTCAAAAAAGGGGAAAAGATCGCCGAATTCGATCGGCAGTACATGCTCACCCGTCTGGACGATTATCGGTCCAGCGTTGTGCAGGCTGAAAATTCATTTATTAAGCAATTAGCGAATTTGAAAGTAACTCGCGAAGCACATGTTCAACAGGTTCTGGCTGCCAAAAATGCCATGGAAAAAGCCGACCTGGACATGAAGACTCTGCCCGTGCGCAGCGCCATTGAAAGTGAGCGGTTAAAGTT
>JAYWBH010000467.1:0-13697 GCA_043781815.1 Bryobacterales bacterium
GTCACCACAGCATTCGCGAAACAAGGCCATTCTTCATTCCATCATTGAAGCCTACATCGCCACGGGCGAACCCATTGCCTCACGCACCGTATCGCGTCTGCGTGGCAGTGAATTAAGCCCCGCCAGCATCCGCAATGTCATGGCAGATCTGGTCGATGAAGGTTACTTGGCGCAGCCCCATACTTCCGCCGGTCGCGTCCCCACGGCCAAAGCATTTCAAAGTTATGTCCGAGGTTTGGCAGGCCGCCGGCTCGCCTCTGCTGACATGCACCGTGTGCGCAATGAACTGCGCATGGCCGATACTGTGGAAGCGAAAGTGGAGTGTTCCTCCCATCTGCTTACTGAAATTACCCGCAACGTCGGCATTGCCGCAGTAATCCCGCTACCCAACCAGACCTTGAAGCATGTGGAACTGGTTGCACTTTCAGAAAATCGCGTTTTGATGGTGGTGGAAACAACTGACCGTATGGTGCGCAATCGCGTTGTGGATCTGCATCTTACTGTAAGTCAGGATCAACTCAACGGCATCCGCAATTACGTCAACGAAAGTTTCAGTGGTTGGAAGCTGATCGACATTCGCCGGGAACTGAAGCGTCGCACAGAACAGGAAAGCGCCACTTACGACGCCATCCTGAAAAACCTTGAGCTGTTGTATCAAAAAGGTCTTCTCGACATCGGGCTGACGCCGGAAATTCATCTGGAAGGTACCGCCAACCTGGTTGCCGGAGACTTGCCTTTTGAACGCGAAAAAATGCGCGACCTATTCCGTACCTTGGAAGAAAAGCGTCGTTTGATTGAACTGCTGGATCGGTTTCTTGAGTCTGGAACCGGCGAAGTCAGCGTCCAGGTGGGGCTTAAGGAAATCCATTCCAGCCTGGAAGATCTTTCCCTCATCGGCTTTTCTGTGAACCTGCCCAACGGGCTTTCCGCAAAGATCGCCGTGCTTGGTCCGCTGCGTATGGATTACGCTCAAGTGGTGGCGGCGGTCTTCCATGTGGGCGAAACATTGGAAGCCCTTTCTGCTTAAATCCGATTTCGGGTAAAATGAAGTTGTGATAGAAACTATGGAACCGAATGAAGCCTCTAGCCCAAACGGCATGGAAGCTGAGGCCGATTCCGCCTCAAAACAAGATCTTGATCCCCTCAGCGGGATGACTGCCGAACGGGATTCCCTGGTGGCCGCCAAAAATGAGGCCCAGGATTTACTGCTGCGCACTCGCGCCGAATTTGAAAATTTCCGCAAACGCATGGAACGCGAAAAAATGGAAATTCGCGATCATGCCAGCATGGGGATGGCCGAAAGTCTGCTCCCTGTGGTGGACGATCTGGAACGTGCACTGAAAGTGGAATGCGCCGACAAAGAGTATTCCAAAGGTATGGAATTGATTCATGCCCGCCTGGTGGAAAGCTTGAAAAAACTTGGCCTGGAACCATTTGAGGTTTTGGGTGCTAAGTTCGATCCTAACTTGCATCATGCCATTGACCGTGTATCGGGCACCGATGCCGAAGATCAAACAATCTTGGCCGAATTTCAGAAAGGGTACAACTTCAAAGGGCGCCTGTTGCGTCCGGCGTTGGTTAAGGTAGCAGTGGAGTGACAAAGCGCGATTATTACGAAATATTAGGGCTAAATCGTGAGGCTGACGAAGGTGCCCTAAAAAGCGCCTACCGCAAGCTGGCGATGAAGTACCATCCAGACCGCAACCCTGGCGATGGCGCTGCCGAAGAAAAGTTCAAGGAAGCAGCGGAAGCCTATTCCGTCCTCAGTGACGCCCAAAAACGCGCCGCCTACGATCATTATGGTCATCAGGGCGTCGCCGGTGCCGGGCAAGGGTTTGACCCCAATCAATTTCAGGATTTCGGCGATATCCTTGGCGATTTCTTCGGCTTCGGCGATGTGTTCGGCGGCAAAGGCCGTTCCCGCAACCGCGCTCAGAAAGGCGAAGATCTTCGTTACGATTTGGAAATCACACTGGAAGATTGCATTCGCGGCATGTCAGCCGATATTCAAGTGCCACGCCTGGAAAGCTGTGGAACCTGCAAAGGAACCGGCGCTGAAGCCAGTGATGGGCTAACTTCTTGCCCCATGTGCCGCGGTCGTGGTGAAGTGGTTTTTCAACAAGGCTTTTTATCTATCCGCCGCACTTGTTCGCAATGCGGAGGCCGCGGTCAAATCGTGCGCAGGCCCTGCAAGAAATGCAGTGGCGAAGGCTACAATCGCACCGAACGGAAATTGCGCGTAAATATTCCTGCAGGCGTGGACACCGGCACTCGCATGCGTTTGACTGGCGAAGGTCAGGCAGGCATTAACGCTGGGCCAGCAGGCGATCTGTTCGTCGTCATCCGCGTCAAAGAACATTCCATATTTGATCGGAAAGATGCCGACCTGCATTGCCGTGTTCCCATCAACATTGCCCAAGCAGCATTAGGGACTGAGGTTGACGTTCAAACCTTCGACGGCCTGGAGCGCGTCAAAGTACCAGAAGGCTCACAGCACGGCGATGATGTCCGGCTGCGCGGCAAAGGTGTCCCAGTGTTAAGCGGTCACGGTCGCGGAGATTTGTTTGTGCACATTGAAGTACGCACACCCAGGAAAATTACTCGCGAACAACGCAAGCTGCTGGAACAGTTAGCAGAAATTTTACCAGCCTCCAATGAGCCAGAAGAGAAGGGTTTGTTTGACAAAGTAAAAGACTACTTCATGTAGCGAAACTCTTCGCTGCTGTTGTCCGAACGTACAGCGGAGCCGAATGGGGACATGCTGGTCTGGCCCATGCAACCGAATCCTCCCCAACATGCACAACTGCCCTCAGCGAGTGGCCAGACCAGCGTGTCCCCGTTCGGCGACCTCCACGCGAAACTCTTCGCTGTCCTTGTCAGAACGCACAGCGGAGCCGAACGGGGACATGTTGGTCTGGCCCAAGCAACCGAATCCTCCCCAACATGCACAACTGCCCTCAGCGAGTGGCCAGCCCAGCGTGTCCCCTTTTGGCGACCTCCCCACAAAATCCCGTCTCACTCACCTGGAACTCACACTAAACAACACCGTAAATCTCGTTCCCAGACCCAACCGACTAGCCACCACAATTTCCGACCCGTGAGCTTGGGCAATCATCTGCGCAATCGACAAGCCCAACCCCACCCCATCACGATCCGTCCGAGCAGTGTCTACCTGATAGAATCGTTCAAAAATATGACCCACCGATTCCGCAGGAATCCCCTCCCCAGTATCTTCCACTGCCAGCACAATCCCCGCTTCTTCAACCATCGTAGAAATCGTAATTGAGCCACCCTTCCCGGTGTACTTCAACGCGTTATCAACCAAAATAAACAGCAGTCTACGCACAGCATTTTCGTTCGCTAAAACAACCGCTGGTCCAGCTATCAAAGCCTGTTTCAGAAATTGCCCGCGCCCTTCGGCAATAGGCAGGCTTTGCAACAGAACATCCGCAACAATGCCATTCAAATCTGTTTCCGATACAAGAAATTCCGTGACACTGGCATCAGCCCGAGCCAGTGTCAGTAGCGATTCTGTAAGTTGAGTCATCCGCTCCGACTCCTGCTGAATAGTAACTAACGACTTACGATATTCATCCGGCGATCGCTCCCTGCGTAAAGCCAATTCCGACGTGGTGCGAATCAAAGTAAGTGGCGTTCTCAGCTCATGCGACGCATCGGCGGTGAATTTTTGAATCCGCTGCACCGCAGCTTCCAGCCGACCCAGCAACTCATTCCACGTCTCAGACATTCGTTGCAATTCATCGCCCGTTTGCGGCACCTTCAATCGTAAGGAAAGGTTTTGAACACTAATAGAATGGGCGATGCTGGTGATTTCATCCACCGGACTAAGCGCTCGCCGACTGATCCAATAACCACCCAGGCAAGCGCCCAGCAAAATAGCTGGAATCATGAAGAGTAAAAGATTACGCAGCGCTCCCATAATTTCCTGTACTTCATTCAGCGGCGCGGCAACCCGAGCATTGTAAGTGATGCCGTTGTAAGTAATGCGATCACTCAACATACGAATGGCACCACCAACCCCTCCCACGGTGCGGAATGCTGGCTGCTTCCATTCCATTGGCGCAACAATCAACGGCGTATGTCCGGCAGGAAGTAACTGTTTGCCTGAACTATCGCGTAACTCAATCAACTCCCCGTTGGGCACTTCTTTGGCGAACTCAGCAAGTTCCGCAGCAAGACCGGCGCTGTCCACTTGAGGACCCTCCACCTCCAATACCTTTTGCAAACCTTCAATCCGCTGCGTAAGTCGTAAATCCACACCACGAATCAGAAAGTTGTCTAGCGCAAACCAGATGGAAAGTCCGAACAGCACTAATCCTAAAAGAAGCACCGCCGAATACCAGACAGTCAGCCGAAAACGAATGGAGTAAGTGGCCATCATTCCTTTACAAAGATTGAGTAACCAACCCCTCGGATGGTGTGGATCAGCCTGATTTCCCCTGGCGCTTCCACCTTTGCCCTAAGCAGCCGCACAAAAGCATCCAGCGTATTACTTTCAATATCGGAATCTCTGCTCCAAACAATTTCAATCAACGCATCCCTTGTCACAACCCTTCCTGCATTGCGCAAAAGCAGTTCTAAAATAGCGTATTCAGTTCGAGTAAGATTGACGTTGCGAGTTCCCCGCCGAACCACATGGGCCCCATGATCCATCGATAAATCAGCCACTTCATAACGCACAGACTGCGCAATTGGACCCCTTCGAGCAACTGCTTTTACCCTTGCCATCAGCACCTCCAGTGAAAATGGTTTGGTTAGATAATCGTCAGCTCCAAGATTCAATCCTTGAACAATATCCTGCGTAGCATCGCGAGCGGTGAGCATCAAAATCGGCGTCTGATTTCGTTCCGAACGCAGCCGTTTCACTATTCCAAAGCCATCCAATCCCGGCAGCATCACATCCAAAATAAGCATGTCAAAAGATTCCGTTAGTGCAAGGCTCAGGCCTTCTTTGCCTTCACTCGCCAGTGTAGTAACGTGCCCTTCTTCAGCCAGGCATTGCCGAAGTAACTGCGCCATTCGCTTTTCGTCCTCTACAATCAGGATTCGCATCTTCTGTTACATAGATGATATGCCGTAAATCTGAAAAAGCGGTGTAAGCAACCTTGGTTTCAGACAATCTTCAGAATGCCAGATTAGCTTGAAAGTGAGGTTTAGAATGAAGAAGACTCTAACTTGTTTTTTATTAGGCGTGTTGATCGCCTGCGCTGCATCAGGCGCCCATCGCGTTCTTGGAACAATTGCGATTGGCGGTGACGGCGGTTGGGACTATTTAACAGTAGATTCCGCTGCTCGCCGACTCTACATTTCTCATGCCACCAAGGTCGTAGTTCTTGACCTGGATTCGGAAAAAGTCGTCGGTGAAATTCTGGATACTTCCGGAGTGCACGGGATTGCTCTGGCCCCAAAACTGAATCGCGGCTTCACCAGCAATGGCCGCACCAACAACGTCACTATCTTCGATTTGAAAACACTAAAATCTTTAGGACAAGTTAAGACCGGTGAAAATCCGGACGCGATTGCTTACGACGAAAAGTCCAATCATGTGGTCACATTCAACGGCCGGTCCAAAGACGCCACTGTGTTTGAAGCAAGCACAGGGAAGGTTTTGGCCACCATTCCACTAGGCGGCAAGCCCGAATTTCCCGCCGGAGATGACAAGGGTAAAATGTGGGTCAATATTGAGGACACACACGAGATTGCAGAAATCGACGTGGCCAAGGGTTCCGTAACCAAACGCTATGTGCTGGTGGGCTGTGAAGATCCTACAGGCCTGGCTATGGATTTTCAGCGTCACCATATCTTTTCTGTATGTGGCAATAAAGTAATGGCCATTTCAGATGCAATGACAGGAAAAGTAATCGCCACTCTGCCCATTGGCGAAGGTTCCGACGGTGTCAGTTTCGACCCTGGTACCGGGCTGGTATTCAGCTCCAATGGTGAGGGCAACGTGACGGTGGTGCGGATGGTCGGCAATAAGTATGTGGTTGCAGAAACAGTGCCCACTGCTGTTGGTGCACGAACCAATGCCGTAGATCCGAAGACTCATAAAATGTATTTGCCAGCGGCCAAGTACGGCCCCGTTCCAGCAGCAACGGCTGAAAAAAAGAACCCCCGTCCTGCCATGATTCCAGGTAGCTTTATGCTACTGGTTGTCGGTCAATAAAAAGGAGAATCATCCAATGAAAATGTTATTCAGTGCAATCGCAGTTGTGGCCCTAAGCAGTTTTGCTATGGCCGCTTTGGACATCAGCAAACTTCCTGCTGCCGTTCAAAAAACAATTAAAGAAGAAACGAAGAACGCGACAAACGTAAAGGTCTCCAAGGAAACTGAAGGCGGCAAAACAGTTTACGAAGTAGAATCCAAAGTGAATGGCCATGGTCGCGATCTGATGGTGGACGCCACCGGCGCAGTACTTTCTATTGAAGAAGAAGTGTCCTTAGACGCCATTCCCGCTGCCGCCAAAGCGGCCATTGAAAAGATGGCGATGGGCGGTAAAATCGGCAAAGTGGAAACGGTGACCAAAGGTAAAGTTGTCACTTACGAAGCAGTCATTACCAAGAAAGGTAAAAAACCTTCCGAAGTAATGGTAAATGCCGACGGGTCTGAAGCGAAGTAATGAGCCCGGAGTCCTCCCGCTAACGGAGGACTCCGAAACCCGTTCAACCTGATCATTTATCCCTTACTGACGGGATACACTCGTTCCCATAAAATCTGTACGCTTATGTAAAGTGCGTCGTAGAAGCAAAGCTTTCGGATGGTGCAGTGCAGAAATTCTGCGCAGTATATTTCTGCTGCTATTGTGCGCTGCCTGCCTTGCTGACGATTTCGACATTACGCCCGTTCCAGTGCTAACCGGCAGTATTCGGGTCCTTGCATCAGCCAATTGCGATGATGATTCCGATGATCCCCACCATGGCATTTTAGGCCATATAATCCACGTTACTGGGCCCCAGGCCACTGCATCTCTCACCCCACAGTTCGTCATCCTTTCTTCACTTCTGCCAACTCAGCCTGCGCCAACCACCCCGTTTGACCGCACGGTTGCATTGGATCGTGGTCCTCCTTCTTCCCTTTAAATCAAATCCCAAACCACAGTTGAATGATTTTTAGGAGGTCATATGACGTCACCATTTCGGTGCGTGCTCAAGCCCATTCTAGGAGCGATGTTGGCCGTCGGCACTCTTGCCGCACAGTCGCTAACCTGGGATCAGGTCACTGAGCACTTTAAAAAGAATAATCCCAATCGCCTTGCCGGAGAATTATTCGTTCAGGAATTCCGCGCGAATGAGACCACAGCAGGGTTCCGACCCAATCCTATCCTCACTTCCACCGAGGACCAGAACAGTCTATTCTCAACGAATCCCTATCGACCGTTAGGCGCCATTCAGTGGACTCAGGCCGTCAGCCAACTCATAGAACGCCGCAATAAACGACAGCTTCGAGTGGAAAGTGCGCGTCTGGCCACTGCTGTTTCCAAAACAGATTTAGCCGACCTGGACCGCCAGCTTACCTTCGCCTTGCGCGATGCGTTTGTCCGCGTTCTCCAAGGCAAGGCCGTATTGGAATTGGCTGAGGAAAACCTGAAGCACTATGATCGCGTGGTGGATGTGAATCGTGAACGGCAAAAGGCTGGCGACATTTCCCGTATCGACCTGCAGCGTGTGGAACTGCAAAGGGTCCAATTTGAAAGCGATCTGGTGAATGCCAATGTGAATGTGCAGACCGCCAAAATTGCGTTGCTGGCCTTGATGAACGAGCAACAACCGATTGACTCCTTTGACGTGGTTGGTGTGTTCGATTTCAAGCCAATCCAGATCACGCTGGAAGAGAGTCGCGCTGCCGCTCTTGAAACTCGTCCCGATCTGAAATCGGCAACCACCGGAGTGGAAAAGGCCAAGGCCGATAATCGACTTGCCTTCGCCAACGGCTCCACAGACCCTACGCTGATTACCGACTACGCCCGCGTCGGACCGCACAACACCATTGGGGTGGGCTTTTCTATTCCTCTGCGATTTTTTGATCGCAACCAAGGGGAGAAGGCGCGGACCGCGTTAGAGATTCAACGAGTCGACAAAGTTCGCGCGGGCGTCCGGTCAAACATTTATCGCGACGTCGATTCCGCCTATGCTTCGCTCGAAAGCATTGCCGCACTGTTGAAGCCGTATCGGGAACGGTACTTGCCGCAATCGGCAGATATTCGCGAAACAGTTTCCTTCGCCTATAGCAATGGGGGAGCGTCCCTGCTTGAGTTTTTGGATGCGCAAAAATCGTATCGCGATACTCAATTGAATTACCGCAACCTGATCGCTTCCTACTTGGCTGCGGTCAATCAACTTAGTTTTGCAATCGGACGGGAGGTGATTCCATGAAACATACTTTATTCGAAATGGTTTTGGTGGTTGGGCTTTGCAGCCTAGCCAGTTGTTCCGGCGAACGCTTAGTAGATGCCAGCGAAAAGACACCCACCAGGATAGAGTCTGCCCCAGATGCTTCCATTCTGGAAGTGCAGCATCCAGAACAGTACACATTGGTGACCGTTGCCGCTCGACGTTCTGCCGATGAGGTTCCAGCCAATGGAACCGTGGCTCCCGATGTCAGCCGCACGGTTCCTGTAAATTCACTTACTGGCGGACGGGTCATTGAAATTCATGCTCGGCTGGGTGACGAAGTGAAGAAGGGGCAACTGCTGCTGAAGATGGTGAGTCAGGATCTGAGTTCGGCAATCGCTGATTACAGAAAGTTTCAGGCAGATGAATTAATTGCCCGTCGTCAACTGGATCGGGCCAAGCTTTTGTTCGCGCGTGGTGCCATCGCAGAGAAGGATTTACAGATTGCTGATGATGTGGATGTACGAGCCAAATTCGACATTGAAACCGCAGGGCAAAAAATTACTCTGCTTGGCGGCGACCTCAAAACAATGTCCCACGTCATTGAAATTACCGCCCCCAGCACAGGCGTCATTGTAGAACAAAATGTGACTGGCGGGGCAGGCGTCAAGTCGTTAGACAATTCCCCGAACTTGTTCACCATCGCCGACCTATCCCGGGTTTGGGTTTTGTGCGATGTCTACGAAAATAATTTGGCGCAAGTGCGCATGGGGGACTTTGCGGAATTCCGGCTGAATGCCTATCCTGACAGGCTGCTGCGCGGCCGCGTCAGCAACATATCCAGAATTCTTGACCCCGCCACACGAACCGCCAAGGTCCGCCTGGAACTGGATAATGCAGCGGGACTTTTGCGTCCAGGGATGTTTGCTGTAGTGACGTTCCGATCACAGTTATCGCGAGAACGGTCCATAGCACCTTCCAGCGCTTTTCTACGATTGCATGACCGCGATTGGGTGTTTGTGCCATCAGATGCAAAACACTTCCGTCGCATTGAAGTGCAAGCAGGGGCGCAGGTGGGCGATGGCATGCAAGAAGTGTTGAGTGGTCTTAAGCCCGGAGATCGAATCGTAGCCCAGGCACTGCAAATGTCCTCCGCAGGCGAGAACTAATAAAGGGCCCACTATGATTAAGCGACTTGTAGATTTTGCTCTTCGGGAACGGCTGTTGGTATCAGGAATTGGAATCCTGCTGCTGATATGGGGAGCATTTTCATTTTATAAATTACCCGTTGAAGCGTATCCTGACGTTGCCAACACCTGGGTCCAGGTGATCACGCAGTGGCCCGGTAGAGCAGCGGAAGAAGTGGAACAGCAAGTCACCATTCCCATTGAGGCGCAAACCAATGGCGTCTCCCACCTGCAAAAGCTTCGTTCAGTTTCGCTGTTCGGACTCTCCGTAGTGAGCCTCATTTTCGACGATGATGCCGACAATCCAATGAGCAGACAACAAGTCCTGGAAAAGCTATCCCAGATGACTTGGCCCGCTGGTTTAAATCCTACTCTTGGGCCTGATTACAGTCCCGTTGGACAGATCTATTTGTACACCGTGAAAAGTACCAACCCGCGCTTTGACGTTACCGAGTTGAAGGCCATTGAAGATTGGGAGTTAGAAAAGCGCTTCAAATCAGTACCCAATGTTGTAGACGTTTCCAGCTTCGGCGGCATGACGCGGGAATACCAGGTGCAGGTTGACCCCAACCGTCTTGCCGCCTATGGCATTGGCATCGCCCAAGTGGAACAAGCGCTGGCCGCAAATAATATTAACGCCGGTGGCAGTTTTATTGAGCATGGCCAACAGGCGTTCAATGTGCGCGCACTCGGACTCATGCGCAACACTTCCGATATTGGACAGACGGTTCTGAAGGTCCAAGCCGGGATCCCCGTCCGCGTGCGCGATGTTGCCGTGGTCACCCAAGGTCCAAAGATTCGCCTTGGAAAAGTGGGCAAGGCAACTCGTTTATCGAATAAACAGGTAGTGGACGACGACGATGCTGTGGAAGGAATTGTGCTGATGCGCAAAGGTGCCGAGTTTGATCGGGCGATTGACGGAATCCACGCCAAGGTGAAAGAACTGAATGAACATTTTCTACCAGCCGGGGTGAAGATCGTGCCGCACTTGGATCGCGGTGATCTGGTGGAATTCACCACCCATACGGTGATGCACAATTTGACCGAAGGCATCTTGTTGGTAGTGGTGATCCTGTTCTTTTTTCTGGGCAATATCCGCAGTGCGCTCATTGTTGCCTGCACCATTCCATTCTCTCTACTGTTTGCTTCTATCCTGCTTGACTTACGACATATTCCCGCCAACCTGCTTTCCTTGGGTGCGCTGGATTTCGGCATGGTCGTGGATGGCGCAGTTGTGATGGTGGAAAATATTTTGCGCCATGTGGGCCGTAAAGACGAACAAAACCTCACTATTCTTCAGAAAATTACCCGAGCCGCCCATGAAGTGCAACGTCCGGTTTTTTACGCCATCGGGATTATCATCACCGCTTATTTGCCGATTTTTACCCTGGAACATGTTGAAGGTAGATTGTTTCGCCCCATGGCTTGGACCGTTGCCTTCGCCTTATTGGGAGCTTTGGTTTTTTCCATGTTGCTGGCACCCGTACTGGCCAGTTTCCTATTCCGCAATGGTGCCCATGAATGGGACAATCCGATACTTGCCTGGATGGAGCGCGTCTATCGCCGCATGTTGACCTGGTGCATTGTTCACCGTTGGATCACCGTTGGAGCTGCGATATTGGCACTCAGCGGAAGCCTTTTTCTTGCTGCCAGCGGTGCCATTGGATCGGAGTTTTTACCGCACTTGGATGAAGGCGCAGTCTGGGCTCGAGGCACGCTCGGTTCCAGCGTAGGACCAACAGAATCCGAACGAATCACCCGAGAATCACGCCGTATTTTTGCAGGATTTCCAGAAGTCACTCAAGTAGTCTCTCAACTGGGCCGCCCCGATGACGGTACCGATTCAGCGGGCTTTTTTAACACCGAGTATTTCGTAGATCTGATGCCGCATGACAAATGGCGGCCGCAGTTCCATACGAAAGATGAACTGGTCGATGCCATGAACAAGGAAGTAAGCAAGATCCCCGGCGTCCTATGGAACTTCTCTCAACCCATTGCCGACAACATGGAAGAAGCCATGAGCGGTGTGAAAGGGCAACTGGCCGTGAAGGTTTACGGCACAGATTTGAAAACCCTGGAAGCCACGGCCGACAAAATTGTGGGGGCCATGAACACCATCCCCGGTGTCGCCGATTTGGGTGTGTTCCGTGTTGTTGGCCAACCGAATTTGAACCTTGAAGTGAACCGCGAAAAGGCCGATCGATTTGGGATAAATGTTGTGGACGTTCAGGATGCAATTGAGACCGCAGCAGGGGGCAAAGCTGTCGGTCAGATATTGCAGGGAGAGCGCAAGTTCGACCTGGTTGTCCGCTATCTGGAAGAGTTCCGAAAGACTCCCGAAGACATTGCAAACATCCGCATTCTGGCACCCAGTGGCGAACGCGTCGCGCTTGGTCAAGTGTGCGACGTCCATTTGGAAGACGGCGCATCCATGATCTACCGCGAGTCTGGTTCGCGATATATTGCCATTAAGTACAGCGTTCGTGGGCGTGACCTTGGGTCCACTGTCGAAGAGGCAATCGCCAAAGTGGGTAAGCAGGTAAAGCTGCCCGAAGGATATCGTCTGGAATGGGCCGGAGAGTATGAAAGCCAGAAGCGCTCTCAACAGCGTTTAGCGGTGATGGTGCCCATCACAATCCTAATGATTTTTATAATTTTATACACCGTGTTTCATTCCCTAAAATGGTCCATGCTGATCATGGTGAACATCGCCCTGGCCCCCATCGGCGGGTTGCTCGCGTTGTACGCCACAGGCACCCACTTCAGCGTGTCATCCGGTGTTGGATTTCTGGCGCTGTTCGGCGTTTCCGTTCAGACAGGTTTGATTATGGTGGAGTACATCAATCAACTGCGCGCCCGTGGAGAGTCCGTAATCAACGCCGCAGTGGACGGTGCCGTTCGCCGACTTCGCCCCATCATGATGACCATGTTAGTCGCCACGCTGGGCCTGCTCCCAGCTGCAACGTCGCACGGCATTGGTTCCGATTCCCAACGGCCCTTTGCCATCGTAATCGTCGGCGGCCTGATCGCCACTTTATTTATGAGCATCTTACTATTACCTACAATTTATGTTTGGGTCGCCAGACCAACCGATGAGCTGGGATCAGAAGGCGCAGAGTAGTTGTGAGTAGTGGATTTCAGAGAAGGCAAAGAAAAGTTAGGTGGTAACAATGTCTAGTCAAGTAATGGCACATGCAAGAATCGAAAAGTCGCCAGCCACTTTTACAACTAAGTTAGTCAAGCCTCCCAATGTCACATTTGGGTTAGTTCAGTCAAATCGGATTGCGTGTGGAATGTGAGCCCAGCTCGCAAGCAGCGACTTCTTACCAGAACCAACGCTAGTATTTCAAAGATGACGCCATCGTAAGGCAGGGGCAAAGCGTGCGAAATCGGTGTCAGCACTAACCCACTCACAGCCCGATTCAATGGCCAACGCAGCATGAGACGCGTCTGCAACCATCTTCCCTTTAATTGAATGTTCCATGCAGAGCTGAATAAAGATAGGCCAGTGATTGGGGCCCGGCCGCAACAGAGTACATTGGGGGAGCTTAGTGAATTCGTTAAGAAATCGAAAGGCTTGCTCAGGAGTGGACGGTGGATTGAAAACGCTCGGGTTGGTAACAATGCGAACAAAGCCCGACATCACCGATTCGGAAAAGGCAAAAGGCTCTCTCCCAGTGGCCAGCCTGATTAGCCAGGCAGCGTAGCGGTTATGTAAAGGTGACTCTTCCCGATGAGCATAAATCAATATATTTACGTCTGGGAGTTGCATGCGTAGCTACTCTCGTCATCCGCAATCAAAATGGCGCTGGTACGATCAAGATCCAGATTAGGATTAACCAGTTTGCCCCGAACCGTGTGCAGCTTGAAGTCGATTTCCACAGTTTGAGCATCAGAAAGGTGCGCACGCAAAGCGTCTTCAACCACAACACTCAGTGTGACATTACGAGCTTTGGCGCGAAGCTTGGCGTTCTGAAGTATCGGAGCCGGAAGTGCAATCGTCGATCTCATGCACCCAACATAACACATCCGCACACCCCGCATCAAGCCCTAAACTCACAAATGTCACGGCAAAATGATAATGTCCTAATTGAGCAAAGTAGAAATGTCCTATTGACGGGGTTGACTCTAGGAGTTGCCAAACGAAGGACAACTACT
>JAYWBH010000468.1:0-4670 GCA_043781815.1 Bryobacterales bacterium
CGGCAGCCCGTGGGGCGTCGTGGCTTTAGCTAAATAACTTCGGCTAAATTTTCCTCTAATACAACTGCTGGCAGCGCCGATATGTCTGACAATGGCCCGCTGCCCACAACATCCCCTGAGAAAAAATAACAGGAGTGGTGCCACTCTTATAGAAATGGCGATGATCTTGCTGCCGTTGATTGCCTTTGTTGGTGCCACCTTTGATTTTGCCGTGGCCATCACCATGCAAAACACCATGCAATATGCCGTTCGCCAAGGGGTACGCTACGCTGTTACCAGTCAAACCATGACGGGTATGAATCACGATGCGTCCATCAAATCGACCGTTGTGTTGAACGCCATGGGCATGATGAACCTGCTCATCCCCGCCAATTCGGACATCAATAGCTATATTTCTATCAATTACTATGACCCCGCAACATTAACTTTAATGACCGGTTCCGGTAGTAATCGCGGCGGCAATATCTGTCAGGTTTCGGTTACGAATCTTTCCTATAAGTGGATGGTTCCGCTGCTGCGCGGCGCGGGATCCCTACCCATTCTCGCTTCCTCTGCTGACATTATGGAGGCTTCGCCCAATGGCACTCCACCCACCCGGTAGCACACGCCATAACCAGCGAAGAAAGGGAACCGCCCTGATCGAATTTGCGATTGTCATGACCATGCTGATCCCCATGTTTTTCGGCATGGTGATTTTTGGAATCTCTGCAGGACGTGCAATTCAGGCGACGCAATTCACTAGAGATATGGGTCATATGTATGCCATGGGAGTCGATTTTTCCACTGCGCCAAGCCAATCACTGATGACTAATTTGGCCCAAAATCTGGACGTCTCCTCCACTGGAAGCGGCGTGGTGATTTTTTCGCAAATCAAAAAAGCATACCAGTCCGATTGCGATGCCCAGACCATGAGCACTTGCCCAAATTTGAATGCGTTTGTCTTTGTGCAGCGGCTGGTGAAAGGGAACTCGTCAGCCCGTCCCAGTAACTACGGGACACCCCCGTCCAATTACATTAATTCCCTGGGCAATATCGCTCCTCCAGATTATTTGGTGCAATCGTCGTTGGTCGCAACCGGCACCAGCGTCCTGCCCATTGTTCCGGCCGGCAATTCTGTTTGGGTAGTGGAATCTTACTTCGGAATTCCCGGACTTGCGTTTCTTTCGTCCATCGGTATTCCCATGACTGGAGTCTATTCTGTCAGTTATTTCTAGCCTTCTTTCTTCGGGCACCGGCAGTTGGCGCAAAAAGTCCCCCTGTCTACGGCGCCTCCCACGTAACAACCCCCGCTTTGCTGCAAACCAACGCGGTGTCGCTATTTTTATCTTCGCTCTCTGTCTGGTAGCCATTGTTCCAGTGCTCGGATTAGCGGTCGATGTCACCCTCATCTATCTGGCGCAATCGAAACTCTCTGCAGCAACGGATGCGGCGGTGCTGGCAGCGGCTCGCGGATTAAGTCGTGGGGCCGATTCTTCCGCCCAGCAGTCCAGTGCCACTTCCACTGCCACCAATTATGTCGCAGCCAACTTTCCCGCAGGATTTCTTGGCAGCAGTGGATTAACCTCCACCACCACCATCACTACCCAATCCAACCAGCGCACCGTAGATACCAATACTGCGGTCACTTTGCCTTTGATGTTCATGCGATGGGTAGGCCCTTCCACCACCACCGTAAAAGCATACGCCACGGCCACTCGAAAGGACGTCAATGTGATGCTGGTGCTGGATCGGTCCGGCTCGCTGACGCTCAGTAGTTCCTGCACTCCGATGAAGGCCGCCGCCACTGCGTTTATTGGTCAGTTTGCAGCCACTCGGGATAACGTAGGGCTGCTCACCTTTGCCACTGGATATCGCATTGATGCTCCATTGTCCAGCAACTTTCTCTCTGGATCGCCCACCCTTACTACCATCATCAGCAACATTACCTGCACCGGTGCAACCAATAGCGCAACTGCACTTTCCCAAGCCTATGCCGCTCTGGCTACCTTAAATCAACCGGCTGCTCTCAACGTTATTCTCTTTTTCACGGACGGCCAGCCAACTCACATTACAGCCCAGAACTGGATTCCGGCCACCAGCTCCTGCTCCAATAAAAATGCCTGGATTCCTGGTGTCATCGGAGGAGGATTCAACATCAGCACTTGGCCCTACACACCCTCTGGCGTCAGCGGCTTGTACAACTGGAATTCCGGAGCTCAACCTCTGGCTGCTGATAACACGGTGATCGTCAATAGCGGCTGTGCTTTCAATTCCAGCGTCTGGAATGTTAATAGTGATGTGGATACCGTGAAGAGCACCGATAATTGGGGAAATGCCATCAATAACAATTACACCAGCGTGAGCTACGACGGTTCCGGCAACGTCAACTTTACATCACAAAACATGATGAACATCGCCACCAACGCAACTTATTCCGCTGCCAAAACCATTCAGCAAGGTGGGAACAGCATCGCCGGAACCTCCTTGGCCAAGGTGTATATCTTCAGCATTGGATTGGGAAATGCCGGCTTCCCTCCCAATACCAATCTGCTCAAAGATGTTAGTAACGATCCTACAGCTCCAAATTTCAACGCCACCTACCCTGCCGGATATTACGTTGCTGCGCCCACTGCCGCCGATCTCAACCCCGCCTTTCAACGAGTAGCTTCGGAAGTCTTACGACTATCGCGCTAGGTCAACGCTTCACTTTTAACCGCAAAATAGTCAACGAACTCTTTGGAAACGTGTAGCTGGCACTGCCCTGCGACATGGCCAAATTCACCATTTTGATGCGCGGTCGCACCTTATTGTCGTCACCAAAAGTGTGCGTCGCCTTCAAATCCGGGTGATTCATTTCCCACACCTGGACTTGCGATTCCAACTGGCCATTTTCAATGTTTGTAGCTATATCCATTTTCTCGCTACGATTCAAAACGTTTAAATACACGTAGCCCGATTTCGCATCGTAAGTGGCTGAAGTATCCAAGTAGTTCAGCTTCGGTTTATTGGCCACTTGATAGGTTGGCGAAGATACCCACAGGTCAATCGATTGATTGCCTTTTTGCTTGGCATATTCCGCAATCGGGAAATAAATTGGTTGCAGGAAAAGACCCTTTTCATTGGTGAAAATCGGAGCGATCACGTTCACAATCTGAGCTAAATTGGCCATCTTCACGCTGTTGGCATGGCGGAAAAAGGAATTGAAGAACATCCCCATGGCCAGGGCATCCTCGTAGTTATAAATCTCTTCCAAGCCCGTCTTGCCAGTGGCCAATTCGCTGTTTCCGCGAGCCCTGTACCAGACATTCCATTCGTCGTAGGCAATGGCAATTGGACGAGGATTCGCTTGGCCCGATTGCGCCGCCTTAATCAGCCCTTCCACCACTTCAATCCGATGGTCCATGTCAGCCGACGCGGAAAGAAACTCCTCAAACTTATTCGTTCGATTGCCAATGTAAGTGTGCAACGAAATATAGTCGATCTCATCCCGCATCCCATCCAGTATTTTGCGATTCCAGCCGATCCAATCCCAACCGGCGCGAAAGTTGCTCGATCCCGATGCGATCAATTTGATCGATGGGTCCACACGCCGCATGGCCTTTGCCGCTTCCAGAGCAAACTTCACATAATCTTCAGCATTCTTGTGACCCAGTTGCCAGGGGCCGTCCAGTTCATTGCCCAAGCCCCAATATTTAACGTTATACGGCTTATCCCGACCATTTTTGCGACGTTGCTGCGCCCAGTAGGTATCGCGGGATTCGTTGGTATATTCCACCCATTGCCGTGCTTCTTCCACCGTTCCCAGTCCGGCGTTGATGCAGACATACGGTTCAATACCGAGTTTTTCGGCATATTGCAGAAAGTCGTCCGTGCCAAATGTGTTTGGCTCAAGCGATCCCCATGCCCCTTCTGGCCGCACTGGACGTTGATTGCGCGGACCAATACCATCTTTCCAGTTGTAGCCGGAAACAAAGTTGCCGCCAGGCCAGCGCAACAGAGTCACATTCATGCCCTTGATTGCTTCCATCACATCTTTG
The DNA here is from genome assembly GCA_043781815.1 of Bryobacterales bacterium. Taxonomy (GTDB): domain Bacteria; phylum Acidobacteriota; class Terriglobia; order Bryobacterales; family Bryobacteraceae; genus JANXSF01. The sequence goes on from JAYWBH010000468.1 coordinate 4,017, forward strand.
CGATACCCGTTCGCATCAGCCAGCGGACTCCCCGGTTCGTAGATGCCGCCGTAAATACAACGGCCAAGGTGCTCGGCAAAATTGCCGAAAATGTGTGGGTGAACTTCGCCGATGGTTCGGTCGATGTCAATCTTAATACGCGCCGGAGTTTGCGCCAGGCCGAGTGCGGCAAAGGTGAGTAAAACAGGAATTGTTTTGAACATCAGTCATATTGTATTTGGTTCCGTGCGCGTTCCGCACTTGCGGGCACGTTTGGCTTCCTGCCGCAAAAATAGCGGAATGATCCTTTCGTCAATCCAGGCAAAGGCTGCATCCATGCCGCGTTCTTGATACACACGGCCCAATTCAGCTTCCACTTCACTCGGGTCGCCCAGCGCACTCAGGAAGTGATTGGATGTCATGCGGATGGATTTCTGCCCATCCACGCGGCCCGATTCGCGCAGGATTCGCGCTCGCACATACAGCGATAAGACAGCATCTCCAATCCAAGCTTCCTGTAAGATTCGTTCCCGCGCAGGGATTCGGTTAGGCATTCCTTGCAGGATAACCCAGCCCGAAGTTACCGTGGAAGCGTCGGTTTTTAACCGTGTGTTGGGGCTTCACAGTTAATCAACCATTTGACGCCAAACTTGTCGGTCAGAATCCCGAATGCTT
>JAYWBH010000469.1:0-4664 GCA_043781815.1 Bryobacterales bacterium
ATGTTTTTTCCACAACGATGCAAACCACATGCCGATCCAGTTATAGGAAGCTCTCATTCGCTGAAGACTTTCCAGGCTGGGATCAAGCAGCAGGAACAACTGCTGTTTTTCTCTTTCGCCAGTTTGCAATCGGGATAGGATGACCAGCAGCAGCACCGCTGAGGTCAAAATTGCCGCTACATGCCAACGATATTTTCGGAAGCTTTCCTGCGGTGGCTTAGCAATCATGATCGCCAAAATCAACCACACAGGCCACACAGTTGGCGGATGGAGCAACAGCGCGAGGCCCGCAGCGGTGGCACCCAATTTGGGTCGATCATTGGCAATCCATCCAATCGCCAACCAAAGTAGTGGCAGCGCCATGGCCCGTGGCACCGGCTCCAATTCCCAAACCATGACTGCCGGTCCGTGGACGAAGGCACCTAACGCAAAGCATCCAACGCCGAACAAACTGACTAACGATGAAAAAGTCCAGGCTCGAAAAATGAGCCAGATTCCGTACATCCCCGCAAGTCGGAAAATGAAATGCATGGCAGGCAGGACTTGAGCAAAGCCTAATCCAGAAACCTTGCGGGCACCCAATGCCAGTTCGTCATAAATCGTGAACGATAAGTGTGGGTTGGTGGCGATCAGGTCTTTATTCAGCAGCGACGCATCCCACAGCCTTTCCAGCATGGGCACGTAAATTTGCGTGTCCGAGGTTAAATAGGAATGACCTGGAAATACAAAATAACTGACACAATTAATGCCTATCAGAGCAGCCGCCACGGCGAGCGTGGAAAGTCTCATTGCGCCGGAGTTTTCTCCAACTGCTGCTTAATCCAGACACGTTGCGGATTCAGTTCCAGAGCTTTGGTGAGGGCTTTACGAGCATCGGGGATGCGATTCGATTTACGGAAGGCCAAGCCGATCCATAAATGTGCTTCGGCCAGTTTCGGATCCAGAGCCAGCGCCTTTTCAAAATCCTTGATGGCCAAGTCAAAACCGCCGCCAAAGCTGGCTGGCAAATAGTATTTGCCTACTCCGCTAGCCACCCAATTTAATGCCGATTTCGGATCCATATTGAGTGCCTTGTTCACTTCTTCCTGAGCGCAACGCCCGTACTTCAATCCAGCCAGCACATTCGCCGGAATCACCTGTCCGCAGAGGGTTCCCAGCAGGCGATGGAACTCGGAACGTTTGGCATCCAGGGCAATGGCTGCTTGCGCTGCGGCAATACCCGCTTCCGCTGAGGCCCTTGCCTGATTCCGATCTTTCACTTCAAGCGCAACTTCTGAAAGGTAGCTGTGAGCCAGCGCATTTTGATACTGAGCGAGTGCGTCCTTGGGTTTCTGCGATGCTGACGCCGAAGCGGCCTTGGCAATTTTTTCAAGAGTCGGTTTATCTTGCAGATTCCGAGCCTTGTCCAGTTCCGTATCGGAGGCGGCGAATAGAGTAGTAAAGAGTACCAGGATAAGAATGGGTTTCATTATTCAAGACGGGAAACTTCCCGTTGTCCTATTAAAAAGTATAGGCCTAAGCAGGCCAATAACCCACCGTTGATTGCCAGAACTGTGGACACCCCTAAAGTAGGAATGAAATACGCACTGATCAAAGCACCAAAAGGCATACCACCGCGGAAGGCCACATTGTAAACACTCATCACTCGACCGCGCATTTCATCTTTGGCAATCAATTGAACCAGCGACGTAACAAAAGCGAAGACGGAAATTAATGCTGCACCGGCGACGAATAGAAGCACTTGGCTGACCCACAAAGTTCGGCTTTGGGAAAAGGCGATCGTCAAAACGCCCAACACCACCAGCATGATCAGTGCCAGCATTCCTTTACGCTTTTTCTGACCGAAGGCGGCCACCATCAGTGCACCGGTAACCGCACCTGCTCCCGATATGGAAAGCAAGCGGGTGAAGGTTTCCGCATTGGCTCCGAATACTTCCTTGGTCATTACCGGAAGAAAAGTCATGGTGGGAATGCCCAGGAAAGTCATCATAAAGGCTAGGCAAATCAAGGGAACCATGGCTTGCCGGTTCCAGATAAATTGCAGGCCTTGCCGCATGCTTTCAACAACGCTTTCCTTGGCTTTGGTCGGGATGAATCCAGGGTTAACCATCAACAGCGAAAGGACTGGTCCAATGTAGCTCAGTGCGTTCAGAGTAAAGCACCATTCCGGCCCATATTTGCTCAGCGTGATTCCACCCAGCACGGGTCCAATGATGCGCGCCAAATTGAACTGAATGGAATTGAGGGCAATGGCATTGGGCATGTCCTCCGATTTCACCAGTGTCGGGATAAGTGCCTGATACGCCGGACCGCCGAACGCTTGCGCAGTGCCGACAATGAAAGACAGGCAGAGGATTTGATAGACGTGGACCTGATGTGTAAACAGCAAATATGCCAGCACCAGGGCGCATGTCATTTGGACAAGTTGACCGATCAACAGCACTCGGCGACGATCAAAACGATCCGCCACCACTCCACCCAGAAGGCTGAACATGAAGATGGGAATTTGCCCAAGAAAGGCGTCCCAACCCAGCATTACTGCGGAATTTGAGATGTCGTACACCAGCCAGCTTTGGGCGACTGTTTGCATCCATGTGCCAATGGAAGAAAAGCAGGCGCCAAACCACAGCAGACGGAAATCGCGATAGGTGAAGGCTTTGAAGACTCTTGCGAACAAGGAAGGCTCAACTTAAGGAAGCGGTTTCTCGCGTTGGATCAGGTGAAGAATATTTCCATCGCAATCGGCGAAGAAAACCAACCGATTTCCCTGGTTGTTGAACGGCTCGCCCAGGAAGTGAACTTTCTTCGTCTTCAGAAGCGCAAGGCCGTCGTCGAAATTGTCTACATCAATGGCAAAGTGACGGATTCCCGGGGTGCGCATCTCATTCGCAACAGCATCGCCGATGGAAGGTATTATCTCCAACATGCTGCCGTTTTGCGCGCGTACGAAGAAATTTCCGTCGTATTCAAAGTTGATACGGAATTCCAAATGTTCCGCGTACCATTCAGCCAACTGCTTCGGATTTGGTGAAGCGATGGCGGTATGCTCGAGTCCCTTAAACATACAGAAATTGTAGCAAAAAGGCCCGGTCAAGCTCAGTAAACTTGAAAGCAAAAAACTTTGCTGGATCCGCTGGGCGAAAGTGAATACTCACCGGGCTCCAATGTTTCGGCGGCTTCAATGCGGTAAAGATTAGGAGCTTGGCGCGTTATGGTCAGGCGGATGGGGCGGGCACCCAGCTTGCTCTTCTTTCCATTACTCGGAAAAAACACCTCACGATTCCCGTTTTTCACTTCAAAACGATACAACTCCATTTTTTCAGCGTCAATGTTTTTCGTTTCCATAATGAAAATCGGTTCCGCCATGGGCGTGCGAGCTTTGGCCGCAGCACCAGCAACCTGGCCGCCCATACCGTCTTTGCGAGTCTCCTCTTTGGCCTCGCCTACATCCAGTGCAACCAATTTTGAAGCATGCAAAAGAAAGGGCATGTCGGTGGTGTCTGGACGGGGCCCCTTGTAATCTGCAGCAGTTAGCGCTGTTTGAAGAAAACACAGCAGCAGGGGGAACAAAATCGTCTGGCGCATATGTGGTTATTTTAGCGCCACGGAGCAAGCCAAGTCCTGGGAAATTAAATTGCTATTCAGGAATGCCCAAATCAGCCGCGCCTAACTTAGACATAATCGCCTGTGGACAAAGCCTCGCAATAAACTCGCAGGCGATCTCCGCTCGTCGTACGCGCTCCCTACTCAGCGCAACCACAGTATTTTCCAAATGCGTCCCGCTGGGGTAAACATCCGGCGAATTCCGCAGTCCAAACTTCAGATAGATGGGGGCGGCAACGCGGATTAGTTCGGGAATATCGTAGTAGCGGATAAAGCCGCCGATGTTGTCGGGCGCTTCCACATAAAAATCGATTGGTTTGCTGATGGCGGCTCGTATGGAAGCAATCTGGCTCATCGACAAATCGGAAGGGACGTTGATCGTATCGGCACCCAGATCTTCCAGAACTTTGGCGCTGGCCGGATTCGCTGGGGCCATCATTACTGACGTCTTGATGATCAGGTTCTTGGGAAGTTTTCCAGACTTGCGCAGTTGTCCAGTAATCGCCAGCGAACCAATATCGCTGATGAGGATGCTGCGGCAACCCAATTCCACAGCTCTTACTGTATCCATTACGCCTTGCGCCAATTGATCCGCTCCGCGCATACTCAGGGCAATGGATTTGCCCGCTGGCGAACTGGCCTGGGCTCCAGTGTCCCAACTGGCCCGGGGACCCAGAAACAGATTCACTTCCATCTTCTGCTTGCGCCCGATTTTCATCATTTCCCGAATCTCGGAATCGGTCAGCAGCATAATGCCGCTGCCCTGACTGACTCGGTGTACCGGCACTTTACGCTTCTTCGCCTCATCCACCACTGCGGCCAGAGATTTAGGTCCTTCCGTAGAAGGAATCTCCATGCGATACTGCGCACCATCGGGAAACCGCTTGGCCGAACTGGGGACGTCGCTTGGATCTTTGGCTTTCAATCCTAAGGATTCCATCCAGGCTGCAATATCGTTCATATCCCTTCTCCCGTTGAAAACTCAAATCCGTTGGTGGCAATTTCTGTCCAAAGAATTTCTGAACCATGGCCGTAGTGTTGAAAGATTTGCACTACATGTT
>JAYWBH010000470.1:0-4660 GCA_043781815.1 Bryobacterales bacterium
ATCAATGCGCATTGGTCTAATGTCTGACACCCATGGATTTTTGGACGAAGCCATCTTCACACATTTTGCCGAATGCGATGAAGTGTGGCATGCGGGCGACTTCGGCCCGGCTGCCGTTTTGGATCGCCTAAAGCAATTCAAACCAGTTCGTGGTGTTTTCGGAAACATTGATGGGGCAGAAATACGTGCCGAACTTCCCCAGGAACTGGAATGGGAGTGCGACGGTCTGCAAGTCTACATGACTCACATTGGCGGCTATCCAGGCGGCTATGAACGGGGCATTCGACAGGAATTAACCAGCCGCCGACCTAAACTTTTCATTGCCGGTCACTCCCATATTCTTCGCGTGATGCGCGATCAACAGATGGGTGGCATGTTGCACATGAACCCCGGAGCTTGTGGCAGAGTGGGGTGGCACACCATGCGTACTCTTCTTCGTTTCAATGTGAAAGCGGGAAAAATTAGTGATGTGGTGGCCATTGAATTGGGACCGCGTTCGAAGAATGACGACAGTTAATTCGACGTGATAACATTGTGCAAATCACCATGAAACGTCTTTACTTTGCCTCAGCCTTTCTCTGTGTTTTAGGAATTACTTATTCGCAGCAGGGACAACAAGAAACTCAGCGGGAAGCTTTTCGTAAGCGTTCCATTGATGCTGAAAAAACGGGATTGGCTGAAGACTTCCGTGGAGTCACTACCGATGGCAAAGTTCAACCGGGATTATTTCCGATTCGGTCCACAGGTGTTTCAACTGGCCCGGTGAGGAAGGCTGCGAAAGAATTTCTAGCTGCTTTGACTGAGCCGCAGCGCACTAAGACTAAGTTTGCGGTGGATGACATTGAGTGGCGCAAGTGGATGAATCAGGATTTTTACGTGCGCCAAGGTGTCAGTTTTATGGAGATGAGCGAGCCGCAAAAGCAAAAGGCTTTCGGCTTGCTAAAAGCATCGCTCAGTGCCAAGGGTCTACAACTTTCCAAAGACATTATGCGCCTAAACTATACGCTGGGTGAATTGAACAACAACGATTTTGTGCGATATGGAGAATGGCAGTATTGGATCACCATTATGGGAGATCCGGCAGGCAATGGACCTTGGGGCTGGCAAATTGACGGACATCATTTGATTGTCAATTATTTTGTTTTAGGAGACCAAGTAGTGATGGCTCCGGGCTTCTTTGGTTCGGAACCAGTCATTGCGCCCAGTGGGAAGTACAAGGGAACTGCAATTTTGCAAGACGAGCAACGCCAGGGTTTGGATTTCCTTCGTTCCCTGGATGCTACCCAGGCGAAAAAGGCCATTCTTAGTTCCAGCAAACCGGCTAACAATGCATTAGGTGAGGCTTTCAAAGATAATCTGGTGTTGGATTACGCGGGTATTCGATGCAACGAACTGACATCAACACAGAAGAAACACTTGTTGGCGCTGGCGAATTTGTGGGTAGGCAACATGGATGATGGGCACGCCAAGGTGAAACTCGCCGAAATGGAAAAGTATTTGGATGATACCTACTTTGCCTGGATCGGCGAATCCAATGACAAGAGCGTTTACTATTTCCGCATCCACAGTCCGGTGGTTCTGATTGAGTTTGACCATCAGCGCCCGGTAGGGTTACGGCATCTTTCCAGCAATGCGCAACTTCCCGATCACGAACACATCCACACAGTGATTCGGACTCCCAACGGCAATGACTATGGCAAGGATTTACTGCGGCAGCATTACGCACTGCATCCACACGCGACTAACTGACCAGGCCATCGACTTTGTAAGAATTCCCGACTCAAGAATCTGCGGGTTCCTCATAGAAAAGTCCGCCCACAAATTCAAGCCCCGTTACATAGTTCAATCCTTCTGGTTTTTGATGGCGAATGGTGGCTGTGCCGGTCAATTTGAGCGTTGGCGCGCTGACATGGATAAAGCTGCGAAATTCCAATTTGTAGGGAAGTGACACGCACATTCCTAATCTTGAAAGGTCTAAAATACGGCATTTATGGACTCTTTCCTGGCCGTTCTTATCGCGCCATGTAAGGCTTACAAGCTCTGGTAAAGGTGCCCGTTCGTGCCAGCGTTTTTGAGTGCGGGCACGTTGTTGAGAGGGAGTTTCCAATGAAATGTTGGACATAGAGTAAGTTCAACCGTTGATATCTAACTCTACGCGTTGATCGATAGTTGGTAAATCAGGGATTACGCTGAAATCGGCCTAATGGTCTTCACTTAGTCGGTTCTGGTTGACGCAATTTTCTATGGCCGCGAACACTGCATTGGGCGGGTGGTTGCCGTTAATCTTACAGTAAGCAGCTTTTGCGTAATACTCCACCACTGGTTCAGTCCATTCCTGGAAGGCATCCAGGCGTTCACGAATGGCTTCCGGCCGGTCGTCCTCACGTTGCGTCAATGATTCCCCTTCGTCGTCGCAAATTCCCAATGCCCGTGGCGGAGAGTTCAAGACATTGTAAATGTGACCACAGCGCGGACAACTCCATCTAGCCGACATTCTTTCAATCAACAAGCTGGAGGGCACTTCCAAATGCAGAACAAGCGGTTCTGGCCGACCAGTTGACGCCAGGAATTGTGATAAAAATTTTGCCTGGGAAACTGTCCTGGGATATCCATCTAGCAGATAGCCTTTGGCACACTCTGGAGTTGCCAAGCGGGCCATTAACATTTTTCCAACCAGACCGTCGTCCACCAGTTGACCTTTGTTGATCACTTTTTCCGCTTCCAATCCGAGCGCAGTCCTCTCTTCGATTTCATGGCGTAGCATGTCCCCGGTGGAAATACTGGGAATTCCTAACCACTGCTTCAAACGAGCAGATTGCGTCCCCTTGCCGCTACCTGGCGGCCCAATTAACAAAACTACCAAATCCCCTCCACTTGTTCTCTATCGGCAGAATCAGCCTCGCAAATAGGCGTAGATCATGACAATGACGCCAATCACGGAGGCCAGGAAAATACTGTGACGAAGAGTGAAGCGGAACAGCATTGCTTCGTCTGAGGGCTTCATTCCTGTGGCAGCGGCGGCCACGGCGATGCTCTGCAGACTGATCATTTTGCCCATGACACCGCCACTGGAATTTGCGGCGGCCATCAGCACGGGGTCCAGACCTAATCTGGTCGCCGTCACTACTTGCAGGTTACCAAACAAAGCGTTGGCAGAGGTATCACTGCCAGTCAAAAATACGCCCAGCCAGCCCAGCAGGGCACTAAAGAAAGGAAATAAAGTTCCCGTTGCGGCAAAGGCCAACCCCATGGTGGCTGTGGCGCCGCAGTAGTTCAACAAGAACGCCAAGCCCAATACGCTGGCGATAGTCAACGTGGGCAAAGCCAATTGCTTCAAAGTTGTCTTCAAAATTCCCAGGAACTGTCGGAAGGAAACGCCCAACAAGATCGCCGATAGCAGTGCGGCAAACAGAGTGGCTGTGCCGGAAGCGGAAAGCCAGTTGAAATTGTAAATGGCCTTATACGATGCGACTTTCGCCACCACCGGAGGCGATTGTTGCACCAGATTATGAAGGCCGGGCCATGGAATCGCCTGGGTGACTTTGTTCAATTGCACCTTCGCCGCATCCTGACCCCACACCAGTACGAATGCCACTAACAATAAATAGGGCAACCAGGCGATGAAAATCTCTTTCGGTGGATGGTTTTTTAATACTACACGGGCACCGGATTCGCCTTCCAAATGGAACTCATCGGCGGGCTTCCATAACTTCAGTAACACCACTAAAGACACGATGGCGGCCAGCGAACTGCCTATGTCCACCAAGTCTGGTCCCAGCCGATTGGATATCAAAAACTGGAAACTTGCGAAGGCTGCACCGCATAGCAAAGACGCTGGCAGCACTCCTTTCAGCGCCTTGAATCCGCCCATCACCCAAACCAGATAGCTGGGCACGAATAGTGACACTGGAGCGCAAATCTGCCCTACGGCGGCACTCAGTTGTTTGGCGGGTAAACCGGTTATCCCAGCCAATGTGATCACAGGGATGCCGATTGAGCCGAACGCCACCGGTGCCGTGTTCGCGAGAAGGCAAATTCCGGCGGCGTAGAACGGGGAGAATCCTAAACCGGTGAGCATAGCTGCGGCGATTGCCACAGGACTTCCGAATCCGGCGGCACCTTCAATGAAGGCTCCGAAAGCGAAGGCGATCAGTAAGGCTTGCAATCGGCGATCTGTGGTGAGGCTACCGATAGAATCCTTGATGATTTCAAATTTCCCGGTTTCGATTGTGATGCGGTAAAGCAGAATGGCAGAAAATACGATCCAACTGATAGGGAGCAATCCGAACGCTGCACCATAGGCTGTGGCGGCCAGGGCCATGGGCAAGGGCATGCGATAAAGGAACAAGGCCACCAGCATGGAAACGCCCAGGCCCGATAGCGCGGCCATCCAGGCAGGCTTGCGCAATACGCCGAGTAAAATCAGCAGCGTGAAAATGGGAGCTGCTGCGAGGAGTGCGGAAAGGCCGAGTTGGCCTTCGATGGGTACGTAGTTTTGTTGCCACATGACGAACTGACAACGTTATGAGATTGGGAGGGCGGGTGTCAAGTGCGTTTGTCACGGCTGTCACGGCAAAATGATAATGTCCTAATTGAGCAAAGTAGAAATGTCCTATTGACGGGGTTGACTCTAGGAGTTGCCAAACGAAGGACAACTACT
>JAYWBH010000471.1:0-4634 GCA_043781815.1 Bryobacterales bacterium
CCCATGTCTGCTGCGGAGTGATTGATGACGATCATTCGAACTTGCAGTTTTTGACGGGCATCTTCCAGAATACGAACTCCGGTAAGTTCCAATTGTTTAACCATGGGGTTTGCTTTCGGAGCTGCGGCAGTTTCCGCCGTGGGTGTGGCGGCAACGGTCTCAACTTCTTTCTTTGAACTTGGCAGGTAAAGGAAATAGAATGCTGCGCCAAGACCAAGAAGTCCGCCAAAGACCATGAGCGTGATCAACCAGGGTGGAAGTCCTGGTGCTGGCGGAACCGCAGGCGGCGCGTATGCTACTGGTGCCTGATAAACAGGTGCCTGATACACAAGGGCCTGAGTGGTTGGGGCCGGGGCGTAGCCTTTTACTTCAGTGTTTGGAAGAGGCGGTGCAATCGGTTGGACAACCGGGGTGGGGGCAGGTGCAGTTGGGACTGCCGTTTTGGGAGCACAGTTCATGCACTCGCTTTGAGACGGTGGCACTTCCCGACCGCAGGTTGGACATATCCAAGTGAACATTTCTAAATCCCTCTTCTTACTCTATTCTTGCGCAATATCTGTTTACTGACGTCACACCGCGCTACGAAGTTTCCTTAAAGGTTATCGAACACCTGCGGTACCATGAAAAAACGTGCGCTTTTTTCATAGAACCGCAGAATTATCTCCACGAACGGTTGTGCTGTTTCCGGGCAGCTTTCATCCGCCGACGGTGGCCCATTTAGAGATGGCCAAGCGGGCATTGATTTACGGCGATGAAATTGTTTTTGTTATGCCGCAGGACTTTCCGCACAAGACCTACGATGGCGTTGGACCCATGGAACGAATGCTGCTGGTGGCTGCTGCCCTGGATGGCGAGGATCGGTTTTCCGTGGCGCAATCGGAAGGCGGGTTGTTTATTGATATGGCTCGCGAATACCGGGTGTTGGACCCTTACAGCACGCGATTAATGGTGCTGTGCGGTCGTGATGCAGCGGAACGAGTAGTCGGTTGGGATTATGGAACGCCAGCAGCATTGGCCAGCCAATTGGATGAATATGAAATGCTGGTGGCCGCCAGGGCTGGCGACTTTTATCCTCCGTTTGGATTGCGGACCCGTATTCATCCATTGCCCCTGGTAGCGGATATGGGTCACATTTCAGCGACGGAAGTCAGGCGAAGGATTTTAGCGCAGGAACCCTGGAAACATTTGGTGCCACAAGCGATTGTGGATCAGGTTCACGCGCTTTATTCCACTTTGTACTAGTCTTTCAGTTGGGGCAATCCCAGCGCTTTGGTTCCTATGGAATCGGTACGAACCAACCATAGGGGCAATCAATTCCAACCCTTATTCTAACTTTGCAAGCGACACAAAACGACCTCCGAAGCGAGTCTTAACCCAAGGCTACCGCCTCCGGAAAAGTGAGTGAAGCATGGCAAGTTTGGTGTTTTCTTCATTTCCTGTATTCTTTTCAGAAATCTCCTTTTTTTCCAGGCCAGGCGGCGACGTCTGGCCTATTTTTGCGTTCCGTCCACAATTATCATTTTTTCAGGATCCCAATGAATCGCTCGGCCTTCAGCCAAACTCATGTTGCAGAGTAATGCTGGCCCTGCGGCGCGGAATCCGTAAACTCCATCTTCCACAAATGGTTTGCGGCTTCGAACTGCCTGATGGAAATTTTTGTGATGATCCACATTCGCGTTATGTCCAGCCGGTGGGGTGTATTTTTGTTCGGCCAAGGGTCGCATGGAATCAGCTTCAGCCCGTACTTGCGGATACTGCGTACGATACTTTGCCAGAAATTCTTTCTGCCCTTTTGTAGAAAACGTCCCAATGCTGTATCCCGGCTCAGTTTCCCTGGGAGTTCGATTCAAGGTGATACCGGCCATGGTCGTCACCATTTGACCTCCGCTGCCAACAAACCGAAATCCGAATTGTTCCTGCGCCGTTCCGCTGGCCAGGTTCACTCGCAGAGCCATAGTGAACTCAGAGTGTGCCGCCGTCTTTGGATAATCCAGCAATGCCAGCACCACATCCGGGGCATCGCGACCGTCCTTCCAGAAGCGAACTCCACCGGTGGCATAAACTTTTTTGGGACCAATAGAACCGGTCACTAAATGAAGTCCACTCAGCAGATGGACAAATAGATCACCAGCCACGCCGGTGCCATAGTCATCATAATTTCTCCAACGAAAGAAGCGTACCGGATCGAACGGGAGTTTGGGTGCATTGCCCAGGAACTGATCCCAATCCACCGTAGTCGGATTTGCATCGGTAGGCAGCGAATATTGCCAGGCGCCCAATGCTGTATTGCGATCGAGCCATGCCTCCACCATATTCAGCTCACCGATGGCACCATTATTCAGCAGTTGCCGGGCTTTTTCAAATACCAGCGAACTGACGTACTGGCTCCCAATTTGAAGAATCTGGCCACTTCGTTTCTGGGCTTCCACCACCTTCAATCCTTCGCCGATACGGTGCACCATGGGCTTTTCGCAATAGACGTCTTTGCCTGCTTCTAGAGCCTCAATTGTGATTCGAGAGTGCCAGTGGTCGGGCGTGGCGATGATCACGGCATCGACATTTTTTGAGGCCAACACTTCACGGTAGTCACGAGTGGTGAACAGGCCGCTGCCCCAACGTTCCTTGGCTCTATCCAGCCTGCCGGTGTAAAGGTCGGCCACAGCGGTCAACTCGGTATTGGGAAGCCCCAAGGCGTATTGGACGTCGCCACTGCCCATGCCGCCAGCGCCAATCAGGCCCAGGCGAATCTTCTCGTTTGCCATATTGGTTTAACCGGCTATTTTTACAGCTTCCGGATTCCAATTGTAGGGGCGCTTGTTGAAGATGCTCATATTGCTCAATAGGGCTGGCCCTGCGGCTCGAATTCCGAACAGTGCATCTTCGGTAACTGGTTTACGACTGCGCACAGCTTCCAGGAAATTGCGATGGTGATCCATGTGATCGCTGTAACCTGGGGGCGGCAGATACTTTTCCTGGTTTGCCGGGCGCATGGCATCGGCAGTAGGATTCTGTCGAGGATACTTGGCATAGTATTCCTTCAAATATTGATCCTGCACTGCTTTGGGAAATTGGCCCACGGTGTAACCTGGTTCACTTTCGCGCGGTTGTTTGGAAACGGTAACGCCGTTATCCACGGTCATAATGCCTTCACTTCCCACGAAGCGGAACCCGGAAGTTTCCCCGGCACCATTGACGAAGTTTACGCGCAGAGCCAAGTTGAATGCTGGCATTTTGCCGCGGGACGGGTAATCATAAACACCCAACATCACGTCTGGAACATCGCGACCGTCTTTCCAATATCGAAGACCGCCGGTGGCGTAAACGCGTTCTGGTCCAATGGCACCAGTGATAAAGTGCATGCCGCTGAAAAGATGGACGAACAAATCACCAGCCACGCCGGTTCCATAATCCTGATAATTACGCCAGCGGAACAGACGAGTTGGTTCAAAGGCACGCTTGGGAGCTGCACCGATGAAGCGGTCCCAATCAATATTTTCCGGCGTGGCATCGGTTGGAATGGAATATTGCCAGGCGCCGATGGCGGAGTTGCGATCCCACCAGGCTTCCACCATGTTTAATTCACCAATTGCGCCTGATTCCAGCAGCATTTGCGCTTTCTTGTAGACTACGGAGCTGACCCGCTGACTGCCCACTTGCAAGATCCGCCCTGTTGCCTTGGCCACTTCAGCCAGCGGCAAACCATCATCCAATTTTTGAACCATCGGCTTTTCCACGTAGACATCTTTGCCCGCCTGCATGGCTTCCGTGGCGATGCGTGCGTGCCAGTGATCGGGAGTGCCTATGATCACGGCGTCGACATCTTTACGGGCAAGCACTTCACGGTAATCGCGAGTAATCGCCACGTCGTTGCCAAACGATTCCCGGGCGCGAGTCAGTCGGCCTTGGTAGATGTCGGCTACGGCTACCAATTTGGCGCCATTAGCAAGGGACGATTGTGTATCTCCAGTTCCCATTCCTCCTAGTCCGATGGTCGCAATTTGAATGCGATCATTGGCGGAGCGTGTGGTTTGCGCGGCACTCAATGGAAGTGCGGCTGCTGCTGTTTGCAAAAAGTGTCGGCGTGTAGGCATATAACTATTCTCATGGTATTGTATCCCGTGTGAAGATTCGCTTTCGACGTAGTGAAATTCTTTTAATAGCGTATTTCGCCTACACGTCGGTTCTGGCTTGCACTTTGCAGCTTCGGGCACCCATCCCCATTGTCACGGTTGGGATCAACGTTTTGATTGTTGCGGGGCTGCTTTTATTGGCTGCTGTGGAAGGGCAGGGCGGCAGCGCATTGCTGCTTGGATTACGCGGATTCCTTCCATTGCCGCTTGTGCTGCTTGCGTATCGGGAAATGGGCTGGTTCGCGCAGCCGATGGGGTCACACGATCTTGAAAATTCCTGGATTACGCTGGACCGTGTGGTGCTGCCGGTAATTCAACCTGCGATTGAATTTTTTGGGCCGCTGATCCCTTCTGTATTAGAAATGGCTTACTCTTTAGCATCACCGACGCCTTTGGTCGCCGTGATCCTACTTACCGCAATGAAACGGCAGGACCGTTTAGACGCCTTTTGGTTCAGCTTTCTATTGGGCGCTTTCATGAGCTATTCGCTGTTCCCATACTTTC
>JAYWBH010000472.1:0-4623 GCA_043781815.1 Bryobacterales bacterium
CGATTCTTCAAGCAGGGAGTGTCCATTGCCAACCATGCCGAATCTGGACGAGCGCTGAAAAGCTTTCTTGGCGACAAACGCTTAGATAAGATTCTCAGCACGATTGTCAAAGGCGATTACCTGTTTATCCAGTTCACTCACAATGATCAAAAGCCCGGCTCATCATACGTGGAACCCTTCACCACTTACAAAGAACACTTGAAACTCTATATTGGGGAAGCGCGTAAGCGCGGGGCAATTCCTGTGCTGGTGACCTCCATGCATCGCCGAACTTTCGACAGTTCCGGGAAGATCACAAATTCCTTGAAAGAATATCCGGAAGCCATGCGACAGACTGCCGTAGAAGAAAAGGTTGCCCTGATTGATTTGACGGCCATGAGCCAGTTATTTTATGAATCCATGGGTCCGGAAGGTTCAATCAAGGCCTTTGTTCACTATCCTGCCGGGACCTTTCCTGGGCAGCAGCGGGAATTGAAGGACGATACCCACTTCAACAGTTATGGTGCGTATCAATTGGCGCAGTGCATTGTGGAAGGCATTCGGTCTAATCACTTGGGATTGGTGAAGTATTTACGATCGGATATTGCTCACTATGATGCTGCTCATCCCGATGATGTTAGTAAGTGGAATTTGCCATTGAGCCCACACAGTTCGGCACGCACGCCGTTTTAGTGGTTGGTTGCGAAAGTCCGAGGCACTGCCACTTAGTTTTCCCTCATCCCTGTAGAATCTCCAACTTTTTTTGAGATAACCTGTAGCTAAAAAGGCCTGATACGCTTCGCTTCAACGCTTGAAGCTGTCCGAACGAGCTTACCGGTGAGAACTTCTATAACTAAGCACTCAATTCGAAAAGAGTCCCGCGACCGAAGCGCCAATCTGGATCGAACCGCCGTTTGACAGCCTTCATCGCCTCAATCTGTTCAGCCGAATATTGAAGCGGCAGGAACTTTGCCTTGCGTTTTCCAAGACCGTGCTCTGCTGCTACCGAACCACCTAACGACACGGCTTTGCGGGCAAATATTACCAACGCATCCATGCCTGCATCGAACTCCGCTTGCGTGGCGGGCATCATATTCACATGCGGATGAGCGTCGCCGACGTGGCCGAAAATGCAGTAATGGCCAGGCATAATCAGGTTCATGTGCTGTCGATAGAACTGAAACATTTCACGGTTCTTTTCAATCGGCACAGAAAAATCGGACCCTAGCGAAGGGAAGCCGTTTTTTTGCGAAATTGCCAATGATGTTTCGGGCAACGCATGACGAAATTTACGGAAACGTTCGCGGTCAACGTCTGTGGATCCAAACCAGCTCTTCTCTTCAAATGCACCGGTTGCGGCCAATCGAACGGCCCAACGGTCAAGGTCGGCACCCTCTTCGTCCACAATGTGCTCCATGATCAAAGCGGCCCTGGCATTGGCTGGAACATCGGGATAGCGTTGCTCAATCATGCGTAATGCCGGGTCGTCAACATACTCAAGCATGCGCAGGCCAGGCACTTCACGCCAGGCATCCAGAGCGTCCAGGGCGGCTTCATCCGATGGGAAAAAGATGATGCCGTTGAGCAAAGCCTGGGGGTTGGGTAGCAGTTTCAACTCGGCTTCAAGCACAATGCCCAGCGTTCCTTCCGCACCAGTGAACAAATCAATCCAGTCCATGCCGGGACGCAGCGGGTAACCACAGGAATGCTTGCGCGCTGCTGGTTGTGGAATCAGCGGAACGTCGAACGGGATTGCATCGCCACGACGGACATCCAGGATTTCCCCCGACGGCAGTGCCACGCGCAAACGTTCCACCCAACGTCGCGTGGCCCCATACATAAAACTACGCGACCCGCTGGAATTGCAGGCAATGGTTCCACCCACAAAAGCCATTGTCTCTGTGGGATCAGGTGGATAAAACTGTCCGGTTGATTTGGCAGCAGCGTGCAGTTCATGCAGCGTAATTCCCGCACCGGCGCTGGCTTTGCCTGTAACGATATCCAGACGACGAAACTTTTCCATGGAGATGAGCCATCCTCCAAATGGAACGCGTCCACCGGTCAGCCCACTGCCGCCCCCAGCAATGGTCACAGGTGCATTTTCATCGGCTGCCTGGGCAAGTGTGGCCAACAGTTCAGCTTCGTCTTTGGGCACACAGATCTTGTCGGCATGACCCTTGGCACCACTGGCGTCTTCTAGATATCCCCAACTCATTTCAATCCCTTCGAGTTTACACGATGATGGGCAAGTATAATGAGGAACTAAACTATGTCTGAAGTGCGATTCAACAACCGCAGAGCCTGCCAGATTGAAAATGATCAGGTGCGCGTTACCGTGCTCATAGAAGGCGGCCATATTGCTGAAGTTCTTAATAAAGGAACTGGTGTAAATCCTTTATGGGTTCCGCCATGGCCTTCCATTGAACCTTCCACATGGAACCCAGCCAAGTATCCCGAATATGGCGACGATGGGGAGAGTCAACTGCTGGCTGGCATTGGCGGGCAGAATTTGTGCTTGGATATTTTCGGTGGACCGTCGGCAGGGGAGGCTTTGGCTGGATTTCCAGTGCATGGTGAGGGATCTATTGTGCGCTACCATGTGACATCGGAAGGGAATCGGATTTCCCAACAGGCCATTTTCGATTTCGCCCAAATTGACTTTCGACGCGTGTTGGAGCTGCAGGGTGCAACGGTTCGCGTCACGGAAACGGTGAAGAGTCTACTGGCATTTGATCGACCCATTGGTTGGACGCAACACGTCACCTTGGGTCCCCCATTTCTTGAACCAGGGTTGACGCGCTTCCTTCTGAATGCGACTAAATCAAAAGTGATTGAATCCGATTTTACTCTTGGCAAAGGATATCAAAAGACCGGTGCAGAGTTCGATTGGCCCATGGTTCCACACAAGAATGGCGGCACTGTGGATTTGCGAGTTTATCCAGATTACAAGGTATCCGGCGGCTACACTGCACACTTGATGAATCCAGCGGATGACGTTTCTTACTTTGAAGCGTGGAGCCCTACCAGCAAAACTTGGCTGCGCTACGAATGGAGCCGTGTCGATTTCCCCTGGTGCGGTATTTGGGAAGAAAATTGTGCCCGTACCCATGCGCCATGGAATGGAAAAACCATTACGCGAGGCATGGAGTTTGGCGTTTCCCCCATGCCCGAATCTCGCAGACAGATGATTGAGCGCGGGTCAATGTTCGGGACTCCTGGCTATCGTTGGTTAGGCGCACAGGAAACATTGCGGGCGTCGTATAGGATCAGCGTCGGCACTCGTGAGGAATTTGTTTTATGAATTTCGTTTGTACTGGACGCTAATAAAATGCAGTATCTATCTGCGTTACCTTCCGTTGCGTTCACTGCGCTGCTACCGGCGTTGTTGATTGAGCTTATATTTTTTCTGGCGCATGGGTCGGCAAACGTGCGGGAGTGGATTCGCCGATATCCAAAGCCCACCATTGCGTCCACCTTGTTCGTCAGTGCGCTGATACCTTATCTAGTTTATGCCTTGTTATCTGGCACCTTCACCGGGCAATCTCTTGCGTGGTTAGTGGTCATTGCGGGCTGCTTCAGTTTCTACTACTTGTTACTACCTGCTACGGATTGGGCGGACATTTTGTTGACGCTGCTATTCGCCGCAATTCTACTTACTGACCGGTTTGCGCTGATCTACCTGCCTGCTGCACCGAAACTTGTGGAGGGAATTTTAGGTGGCCTGATGTTGGCTCGCGTGGCCGCCATCTCTCTGTTTTGTATTCGTGGCATGACAGGGATCGCTTACGGATTTCTGCCTACCAAACAAGAATTCAAAATTGGGGCACGTGAGTTTCTGTACTTTCTGCCGGTCGCCGCAGTGTTAACTTATCTCACTGGATTTGCCAAGCTGCGCCCGTTGACAGCACCACTGGACACCACCATCAAGGCCATTGGATTGGCTCTGGGGATTCACCTTCTGGTATCGCTTCGAGAAGAGTTGATGGTCCGTGGAGTGATGCAGCCAGTGTTGCAGCGATGGTTGCGATCCCCAATGGCGGGCATGGCCCTCACGTCGCTGCTGTTTGGATTAGCGCACCTCAGCTTTGGACGCAAATTTCCGAACTGGCGTTTTGTGATTTTGGCTACTGCCGCAGGTTGGTTTTATGGACGGGCGTTCATGGCATCAAACAGTGTAAGGGCAGCAATGGTAACGCACACTTTGACGGTTGTGACGTGGCGGGTATTTTTGGTTTAGCAGCCTATGAGTAAGCACACAGGCTGCTAACAGAATCAGGTTTAGTGACCCAATTCCTTCGCTTTATCAACTACAGCCGTGCCCGCTTCGGTTGCTTTGTCTTTTGCGGCATTCAACATATCACCAGCCTTTTCGGCCATGGTTGAATGGGCTGCTTCGGATGCTTTGTCTTTCATTGCGTCCACTAAGTGGCTTGCCGCCCCGCCAACTTCGCCAGCCTTTTCGGCTACCGCATGGGCTGCGTCGCCCGCCAAGTGTCCTACCTTCTCAACTGCTTCGGCAGCCATATCTTTTGCTTTGTCCAAGAAACTCATGGTGGAATGCTCCTTTATTTAACTACGGGGGTTGATTCAAGTTTTGGACAAGCGGGCTACCCATGTCAAGCGAATTGAGGTTACTTCATTTAA
>JAYWBH010000473.1:0-13582 GCA_043781815.1 Bryobacterales bacterium
CCGCTGGTTTCGCACACCTCGACGAAATCAGCGTTTTCGCTAAGGAACCCATATCCCGGATGGATGGCGTCCACATTGGTGATTTCCGCAGCACTGATCACACTGGGAATATCCAAGTAACTGCGAGCACTTTTTGCGGGACCAATACAAACCGCTTCATCGGCAAACCGCACGTGCAGACTGTGGCGATCTGCCTCAGAATACACCGCCACCGTTTTAATGCCCAGTTCCTTCGCCGCGCAAATAACACGCAGGGCGATCTCTCCACGATTGGCAATCAGAATCTTTCGAAACATCGTTATGTTCGCCGCCTCAATGCGGCTTGATCAGGAACATGGCTTGGCCATACTCCACCGGGCTGCCGTTTTCTACCAGACACTTCATCACCGTGCCGGAAACTTCCGCCTCAATTTCATTCATCAGCTTCATGGATTCCACAATGCACAGCACTTGGCCCGGTTTGATGATGTCCCCTACTTTTACAAACAAAGGGCTATCGGGCGAAGCTGCCGAATAAAAAGTCCCCACAATAGGTGACTTGATGGGTGCAAATTCGTCTTCTGAAACTGCTACCGGCGCAACTGGCTCGCTGGGAGCGGTCGGCACTGCCGTTGCTACTGCGGAAGCCGCTGGAACGGTGGGTGCTGCAGCAGCACCAGAGATAACAATTTCCTCAGCCGTAGCTCCTCGCCTGATCTTTACACGGTCTTCCCCTCGCTGAACTTCCAGCTCAGCAATACCGCTGTCAACAACACATTGAATTAATTCTCGAATCTCGTCGATGTTCATTCGTGATCGTTCGATTCTACTCCATAATCAGCCCGTAGGCTAGAGCAGGAGCATCTCCTTTGGCGTGGGAGTCATGGTCTCCGAGCCGTGTTCTGTCACCAGGATCGTGTCCTCTATCCGGACACCCTGATGGCCTTCCATATAAACGCCCGGCTCGATTGTAATCGTCATGCCGGCGCAAAGAACGGTATCCATTTTTTTGCCAATGCGGGGTGGTTCATGAATTTCCAACCCCAGTCCATGGCCTGTGGAATGTGTGAAAAGCTTTTCCATTCCATAACTTTTTAATACTTTGCGGGCCACGGCATCCACTTTCTTCGCAGTAATCCCCGGCTTAACCGATGCTTCGGCCATGGTTAGAGCCTCCAGCACAGCCTTATAATGGGTCTTCGTCTTTTGCGAGGGAGTCCCCAGGTGCGCCATACGAGTCATATCGCTGGCATAACCGTGCCAAAATGCGCCCATGTCTATCAATAGTAACCCATTGCCCTCAATTTTTGCCTCTCGGGGATGGGCGTGGGGTAGCGCGGAGTGCTGTTTGAACGCCACAAGCGTGTCAAAAGCGGGCTTTTCAGCACCGAATTGATGCATTTGGTAATCAATTTCGGCTGCCAGGTCCCGTTCCGTCATCCCTTCCCGAAACAATTTCATGGCTGCCTCAAACGCCGTCGAGTTGATTTCTACAGCTCGTCGGATAAGGGCAATTTCCGCAGCGGACTTCACCATGCGCAGCTCTTCTAAAAGAGGCCCCATGCCTTCCATTTTGGCTCGCTTGGGAAGCTCTGCCGCTACCGCTTGTTGCGTATGAAACAGAATCCGCTCATTTTCAAAGGCGAGGGTGGGAATTTTGCCCAGCCACCGTTTCATCCCAGCCACCAGAGGACCCTTCACAATTACTGTGCGACCGGGAAATTCTTTCTTCGATTGAATGGTATAGCGCGGGTCTGTGAACAGAATCATCTGGTCTGGCAATGCCAAAGCCAGGGCGTTGCTGCCAGTAAACCCTGTCAGGTAGCGGACGTTCGGCAATGACGAAATTAAAACGGCATCCCAATGCCGATCCTTCAAAATCGAAGTGAATAAATGGGGCATGAAGGGCCGATTAGTCTAAGGTGAGCAGCAATTTTCCTGTGGTTTTGCGACTAGCCAGATCAATGTGAGCCTGCGCTGCATCGGCCAATTTGTAGGTGCCGCCAATGTGAACTTTCAATTTGCCTTCGGCGATCCAACCCAGCACATCACCCGCGCGCCAATTCAATTCCTGTTGATCCAGGCAATGATGGGCCAGCGTTGGCCGGGTGAGGAACAAGGATCCCTTGGTATTCAGCAACAACGGTTCAATGGCCGGGACAGGGCCACTGGCATTCCCAAATGTGACCATCATGCCACGCGGACGCAGGCTATCCAGGCTCTTCATAAAGGTGGAAGCGCCTACGGAATCGTAAACAACATGGACGCCCTTGCCCCCCGTGAGCGCTTTCGATTCCACCGCAAAATCCTGTTCGTTATAAAGGATGACGTGGTCAGCACCTGCTGCTTTGGCCAGGGCCACTTTCGCTGGGGAACCCACCGTTCCAATCACCGTAGCACCGCGCATCTTGGCCATCTGCACCACCAGTTGTCCGGCACCACCCGCCGCTGCGTGAACTAATGCTGTATGTTCTGATGTGAGCGGAAAAGTGGAATGGGTCAAATAATGGGCGGTCATCCCTTGCAACATAACTGCTGCAGCCTGCTGAAAGTTGACGGCCAACGGAACTTTGACAAGCTGCCAGGCTGGAACCACGGCATATTCTGCGTAGGAACCGCGCTGCATGGAGTAGGCCACCCGGTCTCCTGGTACTAGTCCGGTGACCTCATCGCCGATGGCTTCGACCACGCCGGCAGCTTCCATCCCCAAAGTAAACGGGAGATCGGCCTTATACAGACCAGATCGGAAGTAGATGTCGATAAAATTCACGCCGATAGCCGCGATCTTCACCAGCACTTGACCTGCGGCAGGTTGCGGTATGGCGATCTGATCCAGCAATAACTTCTCTGGACCGCCACATTCGGCCACGCGCATAGCCTTCATAGTTCGATTGGACATTACCTTACATCCTACCAAGCCTTATGGGTAAGTTCTGCCTGGCCCGATTGAAATAAATAGCATTCCTTTCACTTTTCTTGCTGTTCCAGTTTGCCGATGACCACCTTAATTTGAGACAATCAGAAAGCAATCTGTAAAAGTTGCTGTTTGCTGAAGTTAGGGGTTGGCGGATGAGCCTACCTCGCGTAGGTTGAGCTGCGTACCCCGAAACAATAGGCGCAGAGTTTGTTTAGGAGATTTAAAGTAGTGAGAGAAAAAGGCGTCGTGAAATGGTTTAATGCCGCGAAGGGCTACGGCTTCATTCAGCGGTCAACTGGAGAAGATGTGTTCGTGCACTTTAGCGCGATCCAGATGAATGGATATCGGACCCTCGAGGAAGGATTAGAAGTGGAGTTCGAGGTCAAGACGGGCCCGAAAGGCCTGCAGGCCGAGAACGTCACGAAGGCCTAGTTCCCCCCACAGAACGGCTTCGTTACACCGAGAAAGAAAAGCCACCCCACACGGGTGGCTTTTTGCATTATAAGAGTCTTCAAAAAGCCGCTAATATCCGTAGCGTTGTTCCTGCCAGGGATCTCCTAGCATGTGATACCCGTTGCGTTCCCAGAAGCCAGCCTGATCCCCTTCACGGAATTCCAGACCACTCAGCCATTTGGCTGATTTCCAGGCATAAAGACGGGGCACCATCAATCGCACTGGACCTCCATGTTCCAGGCTGATCTCCTCGTCATCGTGTAAAAACGCTACCAATGCGTCTTCAGCCAGGAACTCGGTCAAAGGCATGTTGGTTGTCCAACCCTGGTCGAACCCATGGGCGATGACGTAGTTTGCCTCCGGCTTCACTCCTCCGACTAATTCGACAATGGTTTTTACGGAGACACCTTCCCATAAATTCCCCAGTCTGGACCAGCGCGTCACACAATGAAAATCGCTGAAGACTTTTACGCGTGGAAGAGCTGAAAACTGTTCCCAATTCAAAGTGACCGGCGTATTGACCAACCCAGAAAGCGAAAGATTCCAACTGCTTTTATCTAACCGTGGGGGTCCAAAAGCATCCAGCACAGGCCATTTCAAAGTCTGCGATTGTCCGGGCGGAATACGATTCGCTCGGCGAGTATCGGGGGAAATGATCACCCCATCGGGCTGGCTTTCCGGTTTCAGTTCCTGGGCCACTTCGGTACTCATCAGTTTTTCTTCAATCCCTTTTCAATGCCTTTCAGGCTGGAAATCAATTCCTGGTCACTTTTCGATCCCGACTTCAATACCTCTCTGGCATGTCCTATCTCCCGTTTACAAATGGGAGCATCACCAGCCAGATAGGCGACTTTGGCCAAAAACCAACACTTATAGCCATCTGGATTGTCGTAAGCTTCCCCTTGCTTGGCGTTGTCTAGCGCACCAATCATGTCCCCCGTGCGCAATAGCGCATAAGCTGTCAAAATCCGTAGGGAAGAGTTTTTCGGATTCTCTTTGTTCAATTCAGAAAGCCGTACCAGGGCCAGTTTGTTATCGCCTTTGCGGATTTGAGCAATGGCATCTTGCACAGCGCTTTGATCCTGCGTCGATAATCCGGCGAGGGAAGTGGCCAGTCTTCCAAATTGCAAATCAAAATTTTCCACCGCTAAGGCCGGTATGGCCAACACAAACAAAAGCAATAAGTGACGCATATCTTAATTGAACCTCATTTCAGCCAAACATTCCATGGCTGATGGTAGATCCCAAAACTTGAGCTTTGTATTCCGCAAATATCTTTTTGAGAGAAAAACCGTGCTGCGGGCACTACTAGATAGATGAAAACGGCAATCCTGTTATTTTTAACTCTGTCTGCCTGTGGGGCGGCTTCTATCGGCGAACGTGTGGAGTATATCGGTGGCACGTTAGACACTTTTGCGGGCAAGGTGGATGGCCGGGTGGTCACCTCAAACCAGGAGTTTTTGCGCTTTCAAACAAAGAGCAAAGGGGTGAATGTTCCTTATGCGAAGATCAACGTGATTGAATATGGGCAAAAAGTGGATCGTCGCTATCTAAGCGCTGTTTTCCTTTCTCCCTTGTTTCTTTTGGCCAAATCGCGCAAACACTTTTTAACCGTAGGGTTTGAGGATGAACAGGGCAAGCAGCAAGCGCTCATTTTCCGCGTGCAAAAGGGCGATGTGCGAGCGTTGCTGGTTAGTTTGGAAGCCCGCACTGGGCGCAAGATTCAGTATCAGGATGAAGAAGCTAGAAAGGCTGGCAAAGGATGATTCGAAACATATTCCTTGGTTTACTGGCGTGTGGCGCTGTTTATGCGCTGGAGCAGCGGCAAGACTTCCTGAAAGCTCTGACATCCATTCGGCGGGTTTATGTCGATAAATTGAACGGTGGCGATCAGGCGCAGCATATTCGTGACATGATCATCACCAGTCTGCAGAATTCCAACCTGTTCATAATCACAGAAAATGAAGAGAAAGCCGACGCTGTGGTTCGCGGGTCAGCCGAAGATCTTATTTTCACCGAGTCGCATCAATCCAGTGACGGAGTGAATGCCCACACCCAAATCTCGCTGCCCGGAACCAACGGCAGCACCAGCGGCAGGAACTCGAACCGCACGGGCATCGGAATGACGGTGGGCGATCATGAATCCCAGCAAACGACCGAGCGCAAGCATGAATCCGTAGCAACTGTGCGATTGGTATCGAAAGACGGCGACGTTATCTGGTCCACCACCCAGGAAAGTCAGGGCGGGAAATTAAAAGGTGCCAGCAAAGATGTGGCGGACAAGATCACCAAAAAGCTACTGGACGATATTGAAAAGGCCCGTAACGCGCTGACTACTCCAAAATCCGAACCAGCTTCCGCTGTGAAGTCGCCCCGCTGAGTATTGAAACATTGGCCTGTGATACTTCATAATGCCGAGCCAGAAAACTGCACAATTCCTTATTGGCCTTGCCATCTTCTGGAATCGCAGAGACTTTTATTCTAAACGTGCCGTCTTCCATTTTGCCAGCAAATTCTGTCTTGCGGCTGCGTGGGATCACTTTTACTTTAAGGTCCATGAATGCATCTGGCCGGTAGGAATCGTCACCGATGTTGCCTGTTTGAATAATGACGGTCCGGGCAGGTAATCCCGCCCCAATAAAAACACTTTGGCCACCCGATCCACCTTGCAAACCCCTGCTTCCTTTTCGCGATCGGCAGCCAGGCATTGAAAGCCGATCTCACCGATTTGTTCAGCCGTTACTCCAGCAGGAAGCTCCACCGTGGTTCGGATCCAACCATCGCGCTCAATCGCCAAATCATAGCGTCCTAAATTCGCCATGTAAAATTCCGGCTTGTCTTTCAAGCGCACGATGGCCGCTGTGCGCGAACGTTGGTTCTTTATCTTGGCTTCAATAAAAATGTAGTTGCGAGGGTCACTGATTTTTTCTCCATCCACTTTGCCTGCGGGCCGCAGCTTGTTTTCTCGAATCAGTTCTTCAGCCATCACTCGCCAGGTAATGGGATGCTGGTCCATCACTAATTCCCGACTGGCTGCTGTTAAATCGACTACGACTGGCGCCGGTTGGTAGCGCACGGCGGAAGGGCCTTCCCCTGCCACCATATTGTTTTGGGTGACCGGCATCAACATTGGATGATCGCCTTCAAAGGGTCCGACAAATGCCTCCTCGTTATGTCCACGACCTTGAATCATGGCCGATTTACGGGTGCCTTGAGGGTTCAGCACTACGCGATAAACGAACTCAATATCGGTAGTGCGACCCCAACGGGCCATCAAGCCTCGGGTGGAGGTGCCGCCGTCTTCGTTGGAAAAAATCACCGTATATTCCAGGACGGTTTCCTCATTCACGCGCTTTTGTTCACAATAGAGCACCAGCGGAATATCGGTATAAAGTCCTACAGCGGATTTTCGTTCATAGAGCATGGGAGCATGGCGTTCTACGATCCCGGTGGATTGCTCAAACTTGGCGCTTTTCACGGTCAGCTCAGCATCTCTTGAGGAGTAGATTGCATTGCGGGCAATTTTCAAATGATGTGGGCCAGCGGCAAGTTCCCCCAATAAGACCCGATACTGAAATGCCTGTGGACCGGCGAACAACATGATCTGAAACGGTCCTGAACCATCCACCTGTACTTGGGCCATGGCTGCTTCTTTGCCAGCCAGACTCCAGTTGGTATTGGGTGCAGCCATTTCCAAAACTGCAATGGCTTCGCCTGTTTGAGGGAGTGTGAATGGGAACGTCTGGGAAAAGGCGGATGCGGCAAATAGGAGGCAGCCGAAAAGCTGCATCGTGGAAAGTTCAAATAGTTTCATACTAAAAATCCATTTATTCGAAAACAATTTGAGCAATCACCAGTTGCGGTAGCGCTTGATTCCAGGTAGCTGGAATAGTGTCGAAGGGGAGCCGGAATTCCCGTGTCTCCCCTGGTTTCAAAGGGCCATTGCGAGCTTTCACCAAACCAACTTTTTCACGAAATATGATTTGTCCGTTCGGGTCGGAAAAGACACAGTTAAGATCCACCTGCTGCAATGGCCGGTCCCCCATGTTCCCGATTTTCCCTAAAATTTCCACTAACCGTTGGCTGGCAAAACTATCGGTGGCTTTCATTTCCACACCAGCCAGACGCAGGTTCTTTACATAGGCTTTTGATTCTGCAGATGCTGGCCCATCGGCTTGTTTGGTAACGGGGCGAGTCAAATACCAGGCAGCTCCGCCTCCGCAAAATAGAACAGCGATTGCTGCCACAATCGCCGCCACAGGCAAACTGCGCTTTTCTTTAGTCTGGCCAAGCATGACGCTATTATTGCCCACTGATCATCATTTCGCCAATGGCCAGGGTAGGGGAATTCACCGAACCGCGGAATTCCAGGTCACTTCCCACGTAGGCAATGTCCATCAGCATTTCTTTCAAATTTCCGGCAATGGTGATTTCCGAAACGGGATAGGCAATTTCACCCCCTTCAATCCAAAGACCCACCGCACCACGAGAATAATCGCCGGTGACAATGTTTACGCCGAAACCGATCAACTCCGTGACAAACAAACCGCGACCTATCGCTTTGAAAATTTGTTCCTGAGTTAATTCGCCTGGTTCCAAAAACAGGTTGCCATGGCTGATAGACGGCGCGCCGCTAAGCCCGCGTGAGGCGTTGCCGGTGGTCTTCATGCCCAGCTTTCTTCCCGTGTAAGTGTTG
The DNA here is from genome assembly GCA_043781815.1 of Bryobacterales bacterium. GTDB lineage: Bacteria > Acidobacteriota > Terriglobia > Bryobacterales > Bryobacteraceae > JANXSF01. The sequence goes on from JAYWBH010000473.1 coordinate 8,046, forward strand.
AGCATGTAATTCTTCAGGACGCCTTTTTCCAATATCGGAGTGCGTCGCGAAGTAACCCCTTCATCGTCATAGGGGGAAGTTCCGAATCGACCCACCAGAGTCGCGTCGTCAATCAAAGTCAACTTGTCTGATGCCACGCTTTGGCCCAGTTTATCCACAAAAAACGACGATTTGCGATAAATTGTCTCGCCGCTGGCGGCATCGAAAATATGTCCCAATAGGCTTGGTGCCAAGGTCCGGTCAAAAATAATGGGTGCTTTTTGAGTGTCAATCTTGCGAGCCCCCAACCGCCTGACTGCCCGTTCGGTAGCTTTTCGACCAACCGATTCGGGGGACTCCAATTTTGAAAACTGCCGAGCCATGGTGTACCAGTAATCCCGCTCCATGCTGTCTCCCAACTTGGCCACCGGCGTGGTGCTCAAAGAACAGGAACTGGTGCGGTAGCTGCCAACAAAGCCTCGTGAATTGGCAAACACGCGGGAACCGGCGTAGGATCCGAACCCGGCACCTTCAGAATTGGCGATTCGTTCATCGGCAGCCATGGCCGCAGCTTCTGCCTGACGGGCAATGGAAATTTTCTGTTCGGCGGGAACCAGTGCCGTCTCTTCGTAGAACAGCTCCAGATCGCCTTCCAACTTTCCTAATTCTTCAGGATCGGGAAGCCCTGCAAACGGATCTTCACTGGTAATCTGAGCCAGTTCCAGAGCCGCCCGCACCATTTGTTCCACGCCTTCCGGGGTCAAATCAGACGTGTAGGCCGACCCCTGCTTTTTCCCGATCAATACCCGCAGACCAACAGCTTTAGATCCGGCTTCTTTCAACTTCTCTACTTCGCCCTTGCGCACGGAAACACTGAATTCCGCCCCTTCCGATGCGGTGCATTCGGCATCGGTTGCCCCCAGCGTCTGCGCCCGTTTTACGGCGGCAGCTACTAACTCCTCAAGCGAGGCGTTCTTCAAGCTGTGCCTCCCACCGTCATTTTGTCGATCTTGATGGTGGGAATTCCCACGCCCACCGGGACGCTCTGCCCTTCCTTCCCACAAACTCCCACCCCTTCATCCAGTTTCAAATCGTTACCCACCATGCTGACGTGTCGCATCGCTTCTGGACCGTTGCCAATGAGTGTTGCGCCGCGCACGGGGCGAGTGATTTTGCCATCTTCGATAAGGTAGCTTTCGGAAGCTGAAAACACGAAATTGCCACTGGTGATGTCTACCTGTCCACCGCCAAATGTAGTGCAATAAATCCCTTTTTTGACCGACCTTACAATATCACCAGGGTCACTTTCACCGGCCATCATAAAGGTGTTGGTCATGCGCGGCATGGGTATGGCCTGATAACTTTCGCGCCGCCCGCTACCAGTTGATTTGCCGCCAGTAACTTGAGCCGACAGCTTGTCTGTAAGGTATCCCCGCAAAATCCCGTTTTCAATCAGCACATTCGATTGAGTGGGCGACCCTTCATCGTCTACGTTCAAGGAACCTCGACGATTGGCCATGGTCCCGTCGTCCACAATGGTGCATAGGGGACTGGCCACTAATTGGCCGATTCGTCCGGAAAATGCTGAAACACCTTTGCGATTGAAGTCCGCCTCCAAACCATGGCCCACCGCTTCATGCAGCAGAATTCCCGGCCAACCAGGCCCTAAGACCACGGTGGTTTCCCCGGCTGGTGCTTCCACCGCTTCCAGTTGCACTTGGGCCTGGCGTACCGCTTCCAATGCAAAATGCTCAGGAGTCTTTTCGTTCTGGAACCAGTTCAAATCCACCCTGCCGCCGCCACCGTGATAGCCGCTTTGCGGAGTGCCATCGCCTTCGCGAGCCAGCACGCTGACGTTCATGCGGGCCAGCGGTTGCCGGTCAAAGGAAATGGTCCCATCGCTTGCGGCAATCAACACGTGCTTCAATTGATCGGCATAGGAAACCTGCACCTGGAAAACTCTTCCATCGGCTGAACGGGCGGCCTCATCGGCGCGTCGTACCAGCGCTACCCGATCCATTAACGCTGTCTCATTCGGTGACGTTAGGACAGGGTAAAGATCACGCTTCCCCATGGATTCCAGGGGAGTCTTCACTATCGATGCCGGTCCATTCGAAATGCAGGCGGCCACACGGGCAGCTTGCATAATTTTATCGGGACTGAGGTCGTCACTGTAGGCATACCCAGTGCGTTCCCCAGTGATTACGCGGACGCCGACGCCCAACGTGACACCTTGCGTGGCATTTTTAAGAATGGATTCTTCCAGGCCGAGCGAGGAAGTGGAGACGTATTCAAAGTATAGATCGGCATAATTGCCGCCTTTGCTCAAGGCTTCAGCAAGGTAACGTTCCAGATCTGCGGCAGTGATGCCAAATTTTGTTGCAAAGAATGATTGGGGAAAACCCATAGGTACTTCCCAGTTTAGCGCCCAATGTTGAGGGTGCCTAATGGAACGCTTCGGAGTCCATTAAATTTACCTTGGAAGCTACCAAAAGCTGCAAGTCTTCCCAATGGAAATCCGCTCGTTTGCGGTCGGCTTCAGGCAGCACCATGGCTAGCGTTTGGCATTCGCTTTGCCAATCGGCATCGTCTCCTTTTGGGGGTAGAATTCCCAGCCCCATGGCATGACCTAAACCGCAGCAAAGTGCAATCAGCGCCGGGCAATCGAAAACACTCAATTCCGGATCTGACTCTTTTCGACGGGCAATAACTCGTTCAAATAGCGGTGGCAGTTTCCATTTCTTCACCAATTCCAGGCCCGCTTCCTGATGGTCAATGCCGTAGTTGGCCCTCTCCACATCCACTAACCGCATTGGATTGCCGGGGATGCCATCCAAAAGGTCGGCATACTTTTGAGAATTGGTAGAAATCAAGGCGATGCGACCAATGTCGTGCAGCAAACCCGCCGTATACGCTTCTGCCGGGTCAATATAGATTTTCTTGGCGATCTCTTCGGCCAAAACGGCCGTTGCCAGCGTATGTCTCCAGGTTTTGCGCAACACCGGGGAATTGGCGCTTTTGCCCATGAATCCGCGCATGCCAACGGTCAAGGCCAAGCCTTTGACGCGGTCCATCCCAATCATCGCCAAGGCCTGCCAGATGGAGCGAATTTCACAGGACGCCCCAATCATGGCGGAATTGGCCATTTGCAGCACTTCCAAAGAAAAAGTAGGATCGGAACTGATGGAATCACTGATCTCCTTCAAACCAATCTCCTGCCGTTGCAATAGTTGAAGCAACTTCGTTACCACCATTGGTAGCGGCTTTAAATTACGAATGATCTCTAAGCCATCCTTCCTGGTGGGAAGAGTTTTTGTGGGCGGAATCGCCATTCGAACTGCGGAAACGATCAAGTGGCCTTTGCTCCTCAGCTTTCTTATCGGAGCAGGCCAACGCTTTCCTTAAATCTTTTTCGAAATCAAAAAAGGGCAGACGCGGAGTCTACCCTTTTCCAACGGCAACTAGAAAATCTGGCTACTGCTTGGCGACGATCTTCTCTTTCACTTTTTCATATTCAGCGTCTGTCAAAATGCCCTTGGAGTTGAGTTGGTTCTTCATCTTGTAAGGGCGACCTTGAATAATTTTCTGAGCCTGCGCGTCGCTGACGCCCATTTCGCGTTTCAGATCGGCAGCGCTGGCACGGTTAACGTCCAACTGGGTGGTGCCTTTGATTGCGGCTCCGGCCTTTTCCATGCCGTGCCCGGTTGCGCTGACCGTCTTTTTTGCGGCTGACTCAGTAGCATTGGCCGTTTTCTTCAAGCCAGTTTCCGTGGCGCTCAGTGTCTTGGAACCTGCTTCCTTGGTCACTTCCACGGTCTTTTTTGCTGCATTGCTGGTTGCTCCAGCAGCTTTCTTTGCTCCTGATTCAGTAGCTTTACCAGCGTCTTTGGTTACTTCCACCGTCTTCTTGCCGGCTTCTTTGGTGACTTCAACAGTCTTTGAGGCGGCTTTATCGACTGCTTTGCCCACCTTGCTGAGACCTTTTTCAGTCTTACCTTCTTCAGGCTTCTTGGCTTCCTGAGCCAGCATGGTGCTGGCAGCCAAAACAATACTCAGGAAAATGTTTAGTTGTTTCATAGACCTCTCTCGCTTTATACCAATGGTTGGTTAAATTCGCAAGCCTTTGGGATCACATTGATCACATTTATCCCCTGGCTCACACTGATTGACGCCGCATCGCAGAAGAAGTTCCTCCCCAATTTACGGGATCATTGCATACTGAAAGGCATGACTCGCCTGGTTTCCTTCCTGCTTGCCGCCCTTTGCCTGGCCGCGCAAACGCCCGAACCTCCCCAAACAATTGAAATTATCAGTTCCAAAGACCATTCCAAACAACCGGCATTGTTTTGGGCACCCGCTTCGGCCAAATCTGCCAAGCGACCATTGTTGGTCCATCTGCATAGTTGGTCGGCACACTACAACGAAAGTGACGGGTTACAGGTGGCCATTGAGCAAGCTCAAAAGCTGGGCTGGATTTTTATTGCTCCAGAATTTCGCGGGCCCAATGATCGGCCCGAAGCCGGTGCCTCTCCACTGGCTATTGCCGACGTGCTGGATGCAGTGAAATATGCTGAAAAGAACAGCAAAGTGGATCGCCGCTATATTTATTTGTTGGGAGGGTCTGGTGGCGGGCACATGGCCCTGGTGATGGCCGCCTCTGCCCCAAAAATTTGGGCGGCGGTTTCTGCCTGGGTCCCCATCACCGACCTGGCTGATTGGCACGCGTTTTCAAAGAAGACTGGATCGAAGTATGCCGCCATGATGGAAGCCTGTTGCGGCGGGACACCTGCCGATAAACCGGAGTGCTATAAGGAACGTTCGCCACTATTTCATCTGAACAAGGCCAAGGGAATGCGCATCCAAATTGAGGTGGGTATTGAAGATGGGCATCAAGGGTCGGTACCAGTCAGCCAATCGCTGCGGGCGTTCAACGAACTGGTCCGGGTGAATGGATGGGACTCCAAATTGATCCCCGAAGAAAGCATCGCCTACATTACGGAAAAGGCGAAGATTCCAGACCAGTTGGCGTCAGACGTGGCCATTGGCTTTGTCCGCAGATTCCCGGTGTTGTTTTATCGCAAAGCAGGACCGGTGGAACTGACCATTTTCGATGGCGGCCATGCCACCGATTTCGTTTCAGCGGTGCGTTGGCTGGATTGGCACCGCTGAAGAGGTATTATCCGCAGATGACGCAGATGAGCGCAGATGAACACAGATGAAACTGCTAATCCTGCAATGTCGAAGTTAGTGGGATAGGCTTCCAGCTTGTTCTCCACTACCTCTTAGCTTTCGCGGGGCAAAGAAAACTTCGCTCGCAAGCGAGCGGGCGGAATCGCTCAATGCCATATAGTCTTCCCAATTTCAGAAGTTTCCCAGGCACTCGTAGGTGTGAAGAAAGTCCGCTAACGGACTTGGCAGGCGGAATCGCCTGCCCCACAAACGCAACTCCGGTTGTTAGAGAAGATTCATTCCAATTTCCAAAAAACTATATGACAGAGGGCTGTTTCGCCTGCCCCACACTAAATTCACTAACTTTCACTAGACCTGGAGTTGCGTTT
>JAYWBH010000474.1:0-4607 GCA_043781815.1 Bryobacterales bacterium
CTGGACGTAAGGAAGCGCCGCATCCTTTCCAGCACTCGTGTTGGACGCCTTCCCTTCGCTATCGCCCTTTCTCCGAATAAGAAACAAGTGTGGGTCACCAACATTGGAATGTTTGAATATTCCCCAGTGCCTGGCGCAGAAAAACAGAATGCAGTGGATTCAGGACTTCCGTTTCCAGCCTTTGGATTTCCCAGTAACGAAGCTACCGTAGGTGCTCGCCGACCCAATGGCAGAGGGGACATGGTGGACGTTCCAGGCCTGGGTGATCCCAACGTTAAGGAATCCAATTCCGTAACGGTGATCAATGTTGAAAACCCTGATTCTCCTAAAGTGGAAGCGTTCATTCCCACAGGCCTGCCCTTCGGCAAGAACTCTCACGGAGGCTCCAGCCCTTCTGGAGTTGTCGTAACAACGGACAAGGCCTACGTCGCAAATGGCAACAATGATTCCATCACGGTCATCGACATTCATTCGCTCAAGGTGGAAGCGCAAATTGAAATACGCATCGCCGGGTTGGAGACTTTGCGCGGCATTCTGCCAACCAGTTTGACTGTCCATGGAGATTGGCTGCTGGTGGCCGAATCGGGGATCAATGCTGTTGGGGTGATTGATCGTAAAAAGAATAAAGTGATGGGCCACATTCCCGTGGGCTGGTTCCCCACTCGAGTTGCGATTCATGAAGGAATGCTGTTCGTATCCAATGCCAAGGGACATGGTTCAGGACCCAATGCCAACATGCAAAGGGCTCTGCCTGTCAGCTTTCAAGGCTTGTTGCGACGCGGGAGTATCTCCATGTTCGCTTTGCCTTCGGCTTCGGAATTGACAGCGCACACAGCCCGTGTAATGACGCTGAACGGGTTCGTTCCATCGAAAGATAAAGTCGCTCCTTTGCCCGATGCGATTCAATACGTCGTCCTGATTGTGAAAGAGAATCGTACTTTTGACGAAGTGTTTGGCGATATAGAAAAAGCCTCTAACGGCCCCGTGGAAGGCTCTTACGACCTGGCTCGTTTCGGTACACGCGGCATAGTGTTTGCCGATAAGAAAGAGCTTCGCCAGCGCTTCAGCATGCGCAATGTGAACGTCACGCCCAATCATCATGAGATGGTGCAGCGATGGTCTATGAGTGACAACTTCTATGCCGATTCAGAAGTGAGTGTGGATGGCCATCATTGGCTGGTAGGTTCGTACCCTAACGCCTGGACGGAATCCACATTGATGGCCGCCTATGGTGGGCAGAAGGATTTCCGCTTTCCAACCAACGCTCCCGGTCGCTACCTTTTCACCGGCAGCAACTCTTCCGTGCATCCCGAAGAGCAATTGGAGGCGGGAGCAATTTGGCATCATCTGGCCAGGAATAATGTTTCATTTCGCAATTATGGCGAAGGCTTTGAATTGGCTGGCGCAGATGAAGGAGAAGGCTTGAAACCCACAGGGGCGCGCTTTCTAACGAATGTCCCCATGCCCGATCCGCTGTATCAAAACACGTCCCGCGACTATCCCAACTACAACACCAACATCCCCGATCAGTTCCGCGCTACACAGTTTATTCAGGAAGTGGAGCGGCTGTATGTGCGCACTGGCAAGGATCTGCCGCGGTTCCTGTTTATCCATCTGCCTAACGATCATACAGCCAAGCCTCGACCTGAAGATGGGTATCCGTTTACGGCATCTTATGTGGCCGATAACGACTACGCGCTAGGCCGCATCATGGAGTTTTTATCCAGCACCCCCTGGTGGAAGAACATGGCCGTATTCGTTACTGAAGACGATGCCCAAGGCGGTGTGGACCACATTGATTCGCATCGCACCGTGCTAATGGTGGCCAGTCCGTATGCCAAGAAAAATTACGTGTCCCATGTGAATTCCAGCTTCCCTGGCTTGCTGAAAACCATTTTTCGACTGCTGAAAATGCCCGCCCTGAATTTATACGATGCCACTGGTGCAGACCTGTCGGACTGCTTCACGATGACTCCAGATTTCACTCCGTACCAGCGTCAGCCGATTGTGAGTGAACTGTTTGATCCAGCAAAAGCAAAGGAGCCGAGGGATGGCGAAGCAGGCCCCCGCATGGACGATCCTAAGTTTTTGAAAGAGCAGCATGAGCGGGAGAAGCGCTAGGAAAGGACCATCATTTCAGCATGAAGTGCATTTCCCAATCCTGGGTTGTTTTAGGCCTAATTCTACTGCTATTGGCCACCAGGCAAATGACCGCAGCTACATCAGAACCGCTGTGCTGCGCCATTTCCCCCGCTGAAATGGAACGATTGGACAAAGGTGAATCCATTGCCCGCATCATAAAAACCACCGATCACGACCTGGCCATTCTTGGTGCAGTGAAACTTCGTAAGTCCAAAGAAGAATTCTTGAAATGGTTTCGCAATGTGGAAAACTTCAAACTGAGCTCCATGGTTCCTGAGGCGAAAGCGTTTCACAATCCGCCTAAAACTGAGGACCTCGCCGGTTTAACACTGTCCGATCAGGAACTGAAAGACATTCGCCTTTGCCAACCTGGCAAGTGCGGTTCCAAACTCAGCACGCACGAAATTAACCTTGTGAAGAACAGTGTGGATTGGGCCGCAACAGATGCTTCACAAAAAGCGAATGTGTTGTTTCGCCGTTCCATGCTTGACTACGTTGCTGGCTATCTGAATCGTGGAAACGCCGCCCTGGGCCGCATCAACGATAAGGAAAGCGCCTCTGACATTGCCGAGATCTATTCCTCACTCATTCGCAACTTCCCTTACCTGCACGATAAATTTCCAGAAGTCTTTCGTCATCTGCAAGAGTTTTCTGGCGCCAAGCCGCAATCCAGCGATCACTTTATTTACTGGTCAAGGGAACGATACGGGTTTGGTATGAAGCCGCTGTTGAACGTCATCCACGTCTCCATTCACAATCCCAAGCCAAACATTTTGCTGATCGTTTCCAAGCAAATCCGGTCCACCCATTATTTCGATGGTTCGCTTGGAGTGACCATGCTGCTGGACGCCCCTGGGGGCGCTTATCTTATCTACATCAATCGCTCCCGCATAGATCTATTACGGGATGCCGGATGGTTCCGTCGCACCTTGGTGGAACATAACGTTCCCGGAGCAACGCGCAAGGAAATGTTGGCAATTCGCGACCGCGTTGAGAAATGGAAATAGGTTTTCAGCCATAATAAAAGCTCACCCAAATTTAAGGAGCCTCACAATGTCAATCAGCGCCACCTTGTTGCCAGAATACGATTTGGAAATGGCAACCACCCGTAAAACCCTTGAACGAGTTCCAACTGAAAAATTCGACTTTGCCCCGCATACAAAATCAATGACCGCTGCGCGGCTGGTTTCTCACTTGGCCCATATCCCGTTTTGGGCCGTCATGACCATTGGTCACAGCTCGCTGGATTTGGCTGGAAATCCTCCCATGCCCCCAGTTGCAACCCAAGCCGATGCTCTGGCCGAGTTCGATAAGAACGTTGCCGCAGGCCGCACTGCCATTGCTGGTTGTTCCGATGAAACCTGGATGCAGCCCTGGTCACTCAAGATGGGTGACAAGACGCTGATGACCCTGCCCAAGATCGCCGTAGTGCGCAGTTGGGTGATGAATCACAACGTGCATCATCGCGCTCAAATGGGCGTATACCTGCGTTTGCTGGATATTGCGGTGCCTTCGGTTTACGGGCCTTCCGCCGATGAAGGACAACCGGGCTAACGAATTGCTTTGATCTTCAATCGCAGATTCACCACCTTTTTCTTCATCATCGACTCGAAAGAAACTCGGGGCACAGCAATCTGCTTTTGAAAGGAACTCTCGCGCATTTCTTTTCGTGAAGAACCTGGCAAGTAAATCAAGGCTTGTTCAAACGTCCGCTGGTCCGCCGCCTGAAATCCAGCGATGGCGCGATAGTAACCCTGTTGCCCGGCAATCTTGCGACAGCCGCGAATCATCTCATCCAGTACTTCCGCTCGTTCCCCAATTTTTAAGGAAGGATGGGACGATAACAGGCCACCCCAGTCATCCAAAAATGGCCCCAACGGCAGCAATAAATCCGCCGACCTGCGCAACGCTTTCACATGCCGCAAAGGGTAGTGCCGATGCCCTTCGGTGGACATCGCTTCCCGATACAGTGCCGCCGCATGCTGAAACATTCCGTTGTAGGGCTTGGTATTTTCATGCGCCAGTCTATGGAACCGCACCCGCGCCGCTGATGTCATTTCTTCCGTGGTCCAAAAGCTGATCGCCTGATCCACATCACCCAGATTGTGGGTCAAGCTTGCGGCCAGCCGCAGCGTGTCCAGTTCCAGGCCATGTGCCGAAAGCGCATAAGCGAAAACATCGGTTTCCCGCTGCAATTCCGCATCAATCGCGACGCCAGTTTTTTCGGCATATTCCGCATCGCCGATTTTCAACGCACGACCGTGGGCAGCGCAAATTACAGAAAGCCACTCTCCGTTATGACCACTCACCGGACCCCAATCCTTAAGCGTTGTAGCGCGCGTGGAAATACCATCCAGCGACCAGCCGCCCATCAGCAGAGCCAGGTCAATCATCGGACGCAGCACTTCCTGCTGCCGCACTTTGCGCCATAGCAAACCACGGATTTTTGTATCCACATCGGTAGG
>JAYWBH010000475.1:0-4604 GCA_043781815.1 Bryobacterales bacterium
ATTAAACGCCCAGACAGAAGTCATTCGCGCCACTACCAATGAAGTTGTGGTGGATGTGGTGGTGCGCGATAAAAAGGGCAAGCTGGTGCGTGGCCTTACGGCGAAGGACTTCACATTACTTGAGGATGGGCAGCCGCAGCGGGTGACGCTGGTTCGCGAAATCGCGGGCAGTTTGAGTGTGGATCCGGCCAACACAACGCCTGTTTCAAAAGAGGGCGCGAATACGCTACCCGATGCTACGCGTCCTGTCCGTCTTATCACGTTGGTGTTTGATCGGCTGGGCATCGATAGCCGTCGTCTGGCTCGGCAAGCGGGCAACGATTTGATTAAGGAAGCGCTGGCTCCCAACGTCTACATTGCTGTCTTCACCAGCGACCTTTATCTGCGTGCTGTTCAGCCCTACACCAACGATAGAGAGAAGATCAGGCTGGCCATTGAAAAGGCCGCAGGGGGCAGCGCCATGACCAATTATGCTGATGCCAATGGTGCCATGCGACTTGCTCTTGATTCCACTAACGGCAGTGAAGGGGCAGCGGCAGCAGCGTCAGGCGGCAGCAAAGGTTCCGGTGTGGATGGCGGCGCAATGGCTCAGGAATCGATGAACCGCATGGTCACCGACATGCTTGAATTCGCCGAAACCAGTTCCCAGGAACAACAAGGCCGGTCCTCTATTTTTGGTCTGTGGGGCATTGTGAAAGAGCAGGCACGCTTGCCCGGTCGCAAGACCGTTCTCTACTTTAGTGAGGGGCTGCAAGTTCCCAACAGCCTTGTGGGCCAATTCCGAAACATGATCTCCAGCGCCAACCGGGCTAACGTAAGTGTGTATGCGATTGATGCCCGGGGACTTTCTGTTGATGGCGATAGTGGCGCAGCCCAGGAACTGTTGGCGACCAATTTGAAAGTCAGCCAACGTCAATATCGCAGCACAGAGGAATCAGCCGCCGTCACCCGTCAGGAGGCCATGCAGTTTGACCGCGCACTTGATTCTCTTCACGCCAACCCGCAAGTGAACCTGGCTGAACTGGCTGAATCCACTGGCGGATTTCTTATCGCCAATATGAACGATTTCCGCCAGCCGCTGCGTCGGTTGAATGAAGACATCGGCTCATATTATGAAGTCATCTATCGGCCCACCAATGGAAATTTGGACGGCACCTTTCGGGCGATTGAGACAAAGCTGAATCGTAACGATGTAAAGATCCAATCCCGCAGTGGTTACTTCGCGCTGCCCTTTTTGAATGGGACGCATGTGCTGCCGCATGAAGTCCCGCTGCTGAATGCGCTTAACACCAACCCGCAACCGCGTGGCATTGACTTTCGAGCCGATGTCCGCCTGGGGCGTCCTGCGGTGGGTCGCTATCATGCTGTGATTATTTTTGAGATGCCCATGAAGGACATCACGTTTCGCGCGCTTGACCCGGAGCCTTCGTATCGCACCCACACTTCGTTTCTTGCGCTAGTGAAAGATAGCCAGGGTACGGTGGTGGGCAAGATCAGTCGTGATCTGCCAGTGAATCAGCCCAAGGCGAATCTTCAGGGCTTTCAGAGTGGGCGCGTTATTTTCACCTACCCGCTTCTGCTTGCGGCAGGCCGGTACACCATTGAATCCGCTGCTGCCGATATTGAAGGCAAAAAAATTGCTGCCCGGAAAACGGCGTTGATCATTCCAACGTCGGATGAAACTATGTTGGCAATCAGCGCGCCTGTGTTGGTTCGGCGGCTGGATGTGGCTCCGGCAAAGCCTCAAGGTGACGACCCGTTCATCGTCGGCAATAAGCGCGTGATCCCCACACTTCAGGATCACGTTCCTGGCGGTGCAAAAAGCGCTCTGTCCTTCTTCTTCACTATCTATCCGGGTGCGGGTCAAGGTGCTAAAGCAGACAAACCTACTGCGGCGATTGAGTTCATGCTGGATGAACAATCGCTGGGCGGCGCTGCTGTTGAACTGCCTGCGCCACAGGCCGATGGCAGCATCCCTTACATTGCCACCATCCCCTTGGCTAACTTCAAATCTGGCCTGTATGAAGTGAAAGTGCGTGCCCGACAAAGGCAACAATCGGCCCTGCGAAGTTTCTTTGTTACCATTGATTAGTGATGCTGATTTCCCGACGAAATGCAATGCTGCTGTGCGGCGCAGCAGCCTTAAAAGCGGCGGAAAACAAGCCCAGCACACCAATTTTTGAAGAAGTTCCTGTATCCACCAGTGGCATCCGTTGGGTACACACCAACGGCATGTCCCCAGAGCGCTACCTGCCGGAAACGTTGCACCCTGGCTGTGCCTTTTTGGACTACGATGGCGATGGCTGGATGGACATTTTTCTGGTCAACAGCGGTCCATCCAACTTCTTCAAACCGAAGAAGCCGCTGTCCCATGCTCTTTATAAAAACAATCGCGACGGCAGCTTTACGGATGTCACCAAAGAGGCTGGAATCCCTTTATCTAATGCCTTTGGACAAGGTGTGGCTGTCGGCGATTTCGATAACGATGGCTTCCCTGATATCCTCATCACGGCCTACGGGCCTCCTACACTGCTGAAGAACAATGGCAATGGTACGTTTACCGATGTCACGGCGAAAGCGGGTCTGAATATTCCCCAGCTTGCCCAAGGCTGGACCACTTCAGCGGTCTGGTTTGATTATGATAACGATGGCAAGCTGGATCTGTTTCTGTGCAGTTTTGTAGCCTACGGGGAAAACGAACGGTTCGCCTGTGGCGATAACACTGTAGGTCACAAATACTACTGTGTCCCGCGCGTGTTCAAGCCCACCAGTAGCATGCTTTTTCATAACAATGGCGACGGCACGTTCAAGCTGGCCAGCATGGGTACCGACATTGAAACCAGCCTGGGTAAGGCTTTGGGAGTGGTGGCTACTGACGTCAACAACGACGGCAACATGGATTTGTTTGTGGCCAATGACACCGTGCAGAACTTTCTGTTCATGAACCGTGGCAAAGGGAAATGGGAAGAGATCGGCCTGGCTGCGGAAGTAGCTTTTAGTGGCAGCGGGCAACCCCGATCCGGCATGGGTGTGGACGCTTTCGATATTAACAACGACGGCTGGCAGGATCTGTTTGTGGCCAACGTGGATCAGGAAATGTTTTCGCTTTACCAGAACAACAAGAACGAAAACTTTACCGATACTGCATTCAAACATACGGTGGCGCAATCCACGCGCTTGCTTTCAGGCTGGGGACTTAAGTTTTTCGATTACGATAACGACGGGCTGGTTGATGCTATTCTTGCCAACGGCCACCCTGACGACATGATTGAGCAATATTCGCAGCAGGTGAAATACAAAGAGCCGCTGCTGCTGTTCCACAACACCAATGGTCTGCTGAAAAATATTAGTGCCGATGCTGGCCCGGTGTTCAAGAAGTCCTTCCCAGCCCGTGGTCTGGCTGTGGGCGATTACAACAATGACGGGCGCGTGGATGTGCTGGTGGGCAACAGCGGTGAAGCACCTTTGCTGCTGAAGAATAATGCCAGCCCGGAAAATCATTGGATCGGGTTAAGTTTGTCTGGCCGGACCTGCAATCGTGATGCGGTGGGTGCGCACATTACATGGCAAGTGGATGGCAAGAAATATACGCGGCTGAAGAACAGTGGCGGCAGTTATCTTTCCAGTCACGACCCGCGCGAGGTGCTGGGCCTGGGCCCAACCGGCAAGTTGGAGTGGATTGAAATCCGTTGGCCAAAGCCTTCCACTCAGGTGCAGCGTCTGACCGATCTGCCAATGGATCGCTATCACAAGATCACCGAACCCAAATAGACTTGGCAGGCGGCAAACAAAATTCGACTACGACCCCTGGTAGTAGTTGTATCCAAGTTGTTAAGCTCAAGATCCCGAATGCTGCTCGAAGTTAAGGCTCTCACCAAAAAATACGGCGTGAATACCGTGCTGGATGATGTCCACTTTTCCATTGTGGAAGGTGGCATTACTGGACTGATTGGACCCAATGGATCGGGCAAGACCACGCTGTTTGAAGTGCTGGCTGGCATGGCTTCTGCCGATGGTGGAGAAGTGCATTTTCAAGGGCAGCCCCTACCTGCAGAAGATCGCAAGAAGATGCTGTTCTATCTTCCCGATGGCATCCGCCCCTGGGCCGATCAGCCGGTTGGTTGGCTGCTGCGTTTCTTTGCCGGACTCTATGGCGCCTCGCAAAGTGATGTGTTGGTGCTTACCGAATCACTCCAATTAAAATCACTGGAAAAGTCGCGGGCGGGTTTGCTATCGAAGGGTGAATTGAAGCGATTGTTGTTGGCAATGGGCCTGCTGACCCCACATCCATTGCTATTGCTGGACGAACCATTTGACGGCTTGGATTTCCGCCAGACTCGTGACGTGATGATGCTTCTTAAATCGTTTCCATCGTCGAAACGCACGCTGTTCCTGAGCATTCACCAGTTGACCGATGCCGCAAGAGTTTGTCATCGATTGGTGCTGCTGGGTAAAGGTCGGGTGGTGGGTCAGGGGACGTTAGAGGAGTTGCAAGCACAAGCTTCCATCGCCGATGGTGGGTTGGAGGAAGTGTTTCTTGCGCTCACTTGAAATTCAATGGCTGTTGCGCAAGGAATTGCGTGAACTATTCACGTCACGTCCTT
>JAYWBH010000476.1:0-4602 GCA_043781815.1 Bryobacterales bacterium
TTCAGCAGTTTCGCAGCGATCGAAGTGGCCCCTTGAATCACAGAAAGAGTGGGGACCCCAGCGGCCACCAATAATTTCAATTCGCGCAAAGTTGCCCAACCATGATAGGTTCCAGTCACCCCGGCATCAGTCCCCACGCCGATAGGCACACCTGCTTGGAACAGTGTCGCGACGTTGGCCTGCATAGTCTTCCATCGTGCGGCACGCGACGCTGAGATCACGGCAGATCGATTCTGTGTCCGCAGCAATTCTTTGGACGGGCCATCCAAAACTGTTTCCAATACCTGATTCCATTCCGTTTTCCTACGAGGTTCATATACCGCTAACGTCGGCGTATAAACCGTGTGGCTGGCTTTGATCAACTGAATGAAATCATCATCCACAGGCTTGTCCCCAATGCCGTGAACCAAGCCATCCACACCAGCCCTTACAGCGATTTTGGCTTTATCCAGTGTGACCGTGTGGGTCAATACGGGAATGCCCAGCTTGTGTGCTTCCTCGCAAATTGCCTTCAGCGTTTCTTCTTCCATGCTGGTCATATCGGCGGCGGCACCGTAGCGCCATCCGTCTGTAAAAACTTTGATCACGTCGGGTTTTGCTGAGGCCAGTTTTTTCACTGCCGCCCTTGCCTGCCTTGGAGTCAGCACTTCCAATGAAAAGAAATCGCCACGACCGCCTTCCGCACCATGCCCCCCTGGAGTTGTGATTCTGGATGCCAAAGTTAACCTTGGACCAGCGATAACATTTGTCGTTGTTAATCGGCGCATGGGTTCGAACATTTCAAAGTACGAACCAAAATCCACCACGCTGGTGATGCCGCTATAGAGGTAGGCTTTGATCTGCTTGCCCCAGTCAGCCCGACCGCCAGGCACAGATGCATAGGGTAGATGTGTATGAAGATCGAACAGGCCAGGCGTGACCACGCGGCCTTCAAGGTCGATTACTGCAACGCCAGGAGCCCCGGTAACATTGCGACCAACTGCAATGATAAGGCCCTTTTCAACAACAATGGATTCTCCACTGCGGACTCCAGTACCATCCACAACAGTGGCATTGGACAGTACAACAGATTGTGCCCAGGTACTGCCCACCGCCAGCAGTCCGCAGAAGAGGAATCGCATTTTATTTTTCTAAAGCAACTGGATTTTCAAGTTTACCCAGGCCCTGCACTTCCACAATGCAAACATCGCCGTCCCGAAGCAATCTTGGTGGCTTGCGCGCGAAACCTACGCCTGCGGGGGTTCCAGTGGAAATAATGTCGCCTGGTTGCAGCGTCATGACACTGGAAATGTAGCTGATTAACTTTGGGATATCGAAAATCAAATGCTTGGTGTTGGACTTCTGCAGCACTTCGCCACTCACCGTGATCTTGATATTCAAGTTGTGCGGATCCGCAATTTCATCTGCCGAAACAATCCATGGTCCGCATGGGGCAAACGTATCCGGCGATTTCCCCATCAACCATTGCGTGGTGCAAAGTTGCAGGTCACGTGCACTTACGTCATGCAGATTCATGTAGCCGAACACATGCTTTTTCCAGGAACGCGCGGCAATGTGTTTGCCGCCAACCCCAATAACAACAGCCATTTCAGCTTCGTAATCTGGTTGCGTTGACTGCTTTGGCAGCACGATGGTATCGCCTTGGCCGATGATCGTGTTGTTGAATTTCGAGAAGATGGTGGGGAACTTCGGAATGGCCATGTTCGATTCAATAGCATGATCCCGATAGTTCAATCCGACGCACAGAATCTTGCTGGGATTCAACACCGGGGCCATCAACTTAGTCTGCTTAGCAGGTACCTTGGCAGCTTTGGCCGCAATTGCTGCTGTAGCTTTCTTTACAGCGCCAGCAGCACCCAGCGCTGCAAGCTGCGTCATGTCTGAAATGCCAGCACCGGCAAGCGAATAGATATTGGCACCATCTAATACGCCCACTTCTGGCTGGTCTGTGGAGTTACGGAACGTTACGAATTTCATAATTTAGCACGAAAGCGCTATTGTATCATTGGAACGCATGAAACCAATTCGAGCCGCCGTGGTTCAAGCAGCACCTGTCCTATTCGATAAGCAAGCAACGCTTCAGAAGGTCGCGCGATTTTTGGAACAAGCGGCCGTTACGGGTGCGCAATTGTGCGTGTTTCCTGAAGCATTTGTTTCCGCATATCCCAAGGGTCTGGATTTCGGAGCCACCCTTGGGCGACGCACATCAGAAGGGCGAAAGTGGTTCCGCCGCTATTGGGATTCTTCCATTGACGTTCCAGGGGAAGAGACCGCAGCCATGGGTCTCATGGCAGCGCAACATCATATGCACTTGGTGATTGGCGTGATGGAACGCGATGGCGGCACGCTTTACTGCACGGCACTTTTTTACGATGCTTCAGGGAAGTTGCTTGGCAAACATCGCAAGGTGATGCCAACTGCAATGGAGCGCGTTGTGTGGGGTTTCGGCGATGGTTCCACCTTGCAAGTGATGAACACTGACATCGGGAAGATTGGCGCGGCCATTTGTTGGGAGAACTACATGCCGCTGCTGCGAACCAGTCTGTATGCGCAGGGTGTTGAACTCTACTGCGCCCCCACAGTTGACGATAGGCCCACATGGGAACCGACCATGCGTCACATTGCCATAGAAGGACGTTGCTTTGTTTTATCGGCAGTTCAACATCTTACCGCTGCCGACTTGCCGACAGATTACGGCGTCCCAATTGAGAAAGCCGGCATACGCGGCGGCAGTATGATTGTGGACCCATTCGGAACAGTTCTTGCCGGTCCCCTCTTTGATAAAGAGTGCATCCTTACCGCTGACCTCAATCCTGAGGTTATTCTGGAAGGTAAGTACGATTTGGACGTTACTGGTCATTACGCACGGCCCGATATTTTTCGGCTCGACGTGAATACGAAAGCAACACCCGCCGTCCGCTTTGAGGAGAGCGAATCGATTGGTTGAATTATCCCCCGAACAACTTCGCGTGCTGGGCACGCTGATAGAAAAAGATATGTCTACACCGGATTATTATCCGATGTCATTAAACGCGCTTACCAACGCCTGCAATCAGAAAAACAATCGCGAGCCCATCACCAACTTTGATGATCATACTGTTCTTGAAACTTTGGATCAGTTGAAGCACAAAGGTTTGGCCATGGAGATGAGTGGTAGCGGCAGGGTAAAGAAATATTCGCACCGCATTAGTGATTCCTTGAACCTCAGCAATCGGGAACTGGCCGTACTTTCCGTGATGATGTTGCGGGGTCCGCAAACTGTCAATGAGTTGAAAGATCGCACCGAACGGCTGCATCGTTTTGACGATCCTGAAGCGGTGGAAAGCACGCTTCGTAAACTGATGGAAAGGCAGCCCGAAGCATTGGTGATTTTCATTCCCAAGCAGACAGGCATGCGTGAACCACGTTATATGCATTTGCTGGGTGGGCCGGTGGATGTGAATGCCATTGAAGAATTAGCTCCACGCAGAACTGCATCAGCGGATGCCGATCGCATTCATAACCTGGAGACCCAAGTGGCCGAATTGCGCAGCCGTTTGGAAATGATGGAAGAAATTATTCGTCAATTTACATAGCCAACCTTAGCCAACCCGCCTTGGTTTTACGAACCGCGTTACCCTGGTAAAATGCATCTTGGGTTGAAGAATCTGTTCATTGCGCTGGTCATGACCAGTGCCTGTTGGGGGCAAGGCGCCGCCAAAGTAAAAGAGCTTTACACGAAATACGAATACCGGATTCCTATGCGCGATGGGAAGCGCTTGTTCACATCGGTGTATGTACCGAAGGACGATAGTGAACCGAGTCCAATCCTAATGAGCCGCACACCCTATACAGTGGCTCCCTACGGAGTGGATAAGTACAAAACTGAAGTTGGACCCAGTGCCGAATTCGGCAAGCTTGGCAAATATATCTTCGTCTATCAGGACGTCCGGGGCAAGAATATGTCGGAGGGCGAGTTCATCAACATGACTCCGCACAAGCCCAATAAGGGTCCATTGGATGTGGACGAAAGTTCTGACACCTACGACACCATTGAGTGGCTTGTTAAAAATATCCCCAACAACAATGGCCGTGTGGGGACATGGGGCATCTCTTACCCTGGGTTCTACACTGCCGCAGGTATGATTGATGCTCATCCCGCACACAAAGCAGCGTCCCCGCAAGCTCCCATTACCGACTGGTTCACCGGTGACGACTTCCATCGAAACGGCGCGCTGTTTCTCCCTCATGCCTTTAATTTTTTAATTGGATTCGGTAAGCCAAGGCCAGAACCGATTGTGCCGAAAAATGGCGTAGGGTTCGATCATGGCACTCCCGATGGGTACAAGTTCTTCCTGAATATGGGTCCGCTATACAACGCCAACGAAAAATATTACAAGAACGAAATCTCTTTCTGGAACGACATGATGACTCATGGTACTTACGATGAATTCTGGCAGACGCGCAATTTGCGTCCTCACTTGAAGGGCATCAAACCAGCAGTCATGACTGTGGGCGGATGGTTTGATGCAGAGAATTTATATGGCGCACTGAACGTGTATCGCAATGTGGAGCGAACCAGTCCAGGCACGCAAAACATCCTGGTGATGGGTCCATGGCGTC
>JAYWBH010000477.1:0-4593 GCA_043781815.1 Bryobacterales bacterium
TCACAGCACAAGGAGCCTGGCACGCTCAGATCTCAAGTGTTCTTATGCGGAGCGGAGTTGACGCACGTGGGGGACGAAATCATTTTTTCGTTGGCCACATGTTGGGGTGGGCTTGCTAGACGCATCTCTCTTCTCACCAGCATCTTGACTTGGGTTTTCACCATCTCTCCGAAGTTAGTACTGGTTGCGCCAACCTGACACCGCTTGTGCGTAGAAAATGGCACAACACGGCACTTACTGCTCTAACTTCGGAATTCAGGTTCAATCAACTTTCTCTCGCTCCCGCTTTTCGTTTAAGTGAATCACACCGGTATGGCCGTCTGCTGTGGTGTATTCAACCGCAATGATATCCTTCGAGTCGGTGGTGGCACTCATCCGAACTATTGGCTGAGCAAGGGTCGCCACACGGAAGAATGGACGTCCAGTCGCTCTTACTAATTTTCCGCTTTGATCTGCTTTGGGATCGCATTTACAAGTGAGATTGGTCTTTGCTACTAAAATGACGTGTTCTTGCCCCATTTGAGCGGCGATCACGTGCACTTTGTGAGGCGCATAGAGGACCTCACCACGGTCCCCTTCATATTGTGCTTTTTTCTTTAGCACTGCAGCGGTCCAGGTTTCTAATATCGGCGCAACCACTGGGAACTGGATCTCTGCTAGCGACAACCCTCCCAGCCTGTATCTCAAGAGTCGTGGACCAGGTGTATCCCCCATTGTGCCGCCCCCGATCCATGATGAGTTGTTCGCACCATGCTTATCGTCTGATCGTATCCTGAACGTGACAGACTCAAACGGTCGAATCATCCGACTTTGAATATCATCTTTAATGTCAAGATCGTCTCTACAGCCCCAATCCAGACCAAGGTCAACAACATATGGGCTTTTTTTGGAGCAAAGGTCAAGCGCACTGGCTTCGTTGCTTTCTGGTTTAGGAATCTCCAAAGGCTGCGAAGTTGGATTAGTAATGGTGACTATTGCTACACCGACTTCCCCAATAATGTAAACCGACCGGTCCAGCGTTATTGTCACCCTCAGATTCGATGCATTCTCCATTATCCGTTCGACCCTGGTTTGTGGTTCATCTTGCCCAAAGGCGCAGCAGCAAGTCAAAAAGAGAGCAATAATGCGACGGATCAATGACAACCTCCAGCCACTTTGATCAATCCTCCGCGCGCTTCCTGACTAGATTCTTATCGAGCTTCAGCATTTGTAAGCGACCCTGAGCGTCCTTCCAAGTTAACGTCAGATCCTCGTTATTGGCTACCGCAAACGTTAATTCTTTGAATGCTGATGTTGATTCGGCAACCCTGAGAAAGACATCTGGGCGAGTGCCCAGACGTGCTGCGGCCTTACCAACGAGGGAGAGCTCATGTTCAAAACTGATATCAATGGGGGAAACGCAAAGATATGTCATTCCTCCGGTCACAAGTTCGAAGGCTTGGCGATATGTGAACAATGTAATCTTGTCACCCTCCTTCTTCCCGTTTGGAATCATGCTTTCATTTCGTGGCATCTTAATGGCGAGACTCGAAGCGCCGAGTTCTGCTGGAACTACCTGATAGCGGGCGGAAATCCGCTGACCGGACATTCCATACTGGTATTCGATTTCATAATTGCCAGGGTCTTCTTGAGCTTGATTTGATCCACCGATTCTGCCGGCAGTAAAGGATTGAGTTGAAGCTGTGATTTCCTGGCCCGGACCAAGGTAGACAGTCTTAATGTCAAAGTTAGGTATTGATAACACAACGCTTCCAGAAGCGTCCAAAATAGTCGGCGATAGGGAAGGAGTTGGGACAAGTTCAATACGTTCTCCTGATGCCTCAATTCGGTACGGCATAAAGTAGTTCACATCAGAAAACGGCTTCAGAATTTGCAATCTATCAGTCGTGTTGTTCTTCACGACGATTGAGAAGGTGACTCCTTCACCAGGAAGGTATTCCATCCGATCCGTGCGCATGGTTAAAACAACCGAGGATGAATCTTCCATGATCTTGTCATAACGGGTTTGACGCGGATCGTCATCTTGGGCCATTCCGTGAGCAATTGCGCACAACAGGCATAGCGAAAATTTACTTTTCGGTTTGTTCATCATTGCCCCACCTCACTCTTACACATCCTGCGCGGGACCACCTGATTTCGTCTCAACGCGGCGTTTTTATTAACGTCAGGAGGAGGGCGGCATCCTTGGCATCCACAATGCCATCACCATTCAAGTCAGCAAATATGTTGTAGTCATCCAGGTTGGCCATTGCCCTATGCACCACGACGAGATCCCTCGCATCCACTACGCCGTCGTCGTTGACATCACCCAACAGAATGGTGAAGGACTGCCTCGCGTTAGGACCACTCTCTAGCGCGTTCCCTGCGGCGTCTTTCAAGGCATTGGGGCCAGAACTCTGCAGCATCACAGACACGCTTCGGCTCGACAATGAGTTGATCATCCACCACAAGGTATTCGTTTTGAGCCCGCGCACAGTCTCTGCGTCCGCACCAATAAGACTATGAAGATTGGCGTGGGATATTGGCTTTGAGAAAGCTACCTCGATCCCGTTGATCGGCCAGGGAAGCCGTTTCCGGGTAGAGGTGTTCAGCTCAAAAGCGTGCGGTTCTTCATAATCTATTTGCGATCCCTGAAATGTCTTCGAACCGAAAGTTACGCGAAAAGAGGTTGCCATCAGTGCGACCGTGTCTCCTCCGTTTCCCGGATAGGACGTCACAGTCCTCTTACCGGCGGAGTCGATCCAGGTGACACTCAGGTTGCCCTTATCGTCGACCACCGGAGCGATGGTGACTATTGGGCTCGAACTAGTGGCGATACGTTTATATGAAGCTGGAAGAAATTCCAAGTCACCAGGGACGGCGTCTCCGACTAGGTGACCGTTTCCTTGCGGTTTCCCCACGCAAAGATAGCTTTGATTATTCCAACGAAGCGAGAACACATGGACGTACTTTTTCAGCAAAGTCTGTTGACGGGTAGCTGGATCCAAATATGGCGTATCCAGCAGGCGGACCCTGGCAGCGTATTCGAGAATAGGCTGGACGACACGGAAGGGGAAAGTGGTCGCGTTATAACTGTAGGACAGCGCGTAGGAACCGGGTTCGCGGGGGGCACCCATAATTGACAGTAAGGAAGAACTGAAGTTGCCGTCGTACGAATCAATGATAAGTTTTCGCTCCTCCCCGGCGGCGAAGATTGTCGTCAACGGGGTCGATGTGGGCACCGGAACGCATTCGTGCATTCGAAGGCGGGTAAGCGTATCGTCAATGTTCGACCGCAAAATACTCAAGCAATCCTTCCAAAACGGCGCCGTAACCTGAAGCGCCGCCGCTGTTGAATTCTTGAGCGCGATCGAAATCAGAACAGCTTCTCGTGGGAAAAACGTACTTCGGTCCAGAGTCATTCTCACTTGAAGCTGTTCCTGGTTGTCGATCAGGGTTTCGATGGATTGTGCGTTGAGACTAACCATCAATGCAGCGGAACATAGCGTTCTCAGCAAGGTTTTCATCGACACACGCTCCTTACACCACTATGAAACTGCCGCTTGGAAAAAGATAGAGTACAAATACATCTCCGGCCTACTCTCGCTCCGTTTTTCGTTTAAGTGAATTACACCGGTATGGCCGTCTGCGGTTTGGTATGAAGTCTTCGCTTGATGAATGGATGTGACTTCCAAGGTTGAACCTTGCGGAAATCAGGGATTCATGATGGGACGCGGCAGGATAACCTGATGGCTTTCATCTGCTTCGTTGTCGCCCCAAATCACTCGAAGTCGGCCATCGGTCAAGCGCTTGATGGCTAGACGAGTAACAACGTCCCCGGATTCGGCGATTCGGGTGAAACCGTAGAAAAAGTCAACCTGTTGTGAACCGCGTATTGGGCAAGTGTTCGTCGGCGTTCCTCCTTGGACGATAACAGTATTTTCAGCGGTTCGAATGGCGGCGACATCAACACCTAGACATCCCGGCGGGATCACCGATTTCGGATCTCGGCCAACTTCCAATTCAGGGATTACCAGCGCAGCGTAACCGGAGAATCCAACCGAAGGCATGACTTGAAATTCATCGGAAGCTTGATTTGAGTAGTTAAAGGTCAACTGGTATCTTCCAGGAGCCAACTTGAAAATCTCTGGATGCCGTGTCACGGCTTGTGTTGTCGAACCATCTAAACAAACAGCCTGACTTATCGGCACACCTGGCCGAACCGGGACAATTTGACGCCCTGCCATCATGTCGCCGTTGGAATCGTCATTGGTTAATGGAAATTCTTTCTCTGCGTAAGGCACCCATTCATCATCTTGTTTTCTGAATAGATTCAAATCAGTTTCGTATGTTCCAAAGGGCGCAAACGCCAATATTGTGGCTGATGTCGAGTTCGCAACTTTTATAGAGGCGCAGATTCTTTCGCCCGATAAGTAGCTACGGCGGTTGGTGGTTACAGTTACATTCAAGGCTCGCATACCATTGAGGATATTTTTGTACTCCCGCCATCCAGTGCGTAAGCCGACCTGGTTTTGAGGTGGTATCACGGTTTGGCCGGAAAGATATCCAGAAATGATGGAAAGAACAATGATTCGGGCTGGTAGTTGGTACATG
>JAYWBH010000478.1:0-4590 GCA_043781815.1 Bryobacterales bacterium
GCTCCGCCAGACTAGAAAAGTGACGGCCGCTACTGCTAGCTGAATGGCCACCATCCATGGCCCAGCGATCCATTGCGACATGGTCATTACCAGCGGTGCTGATATCCCAAAGCTGGCTACTGCCCAGCCAACGGCATTCCCTGGGTCCCTTTCTGACACAAGTCCTGTCGCCCGCATTCTGACATCGGTTCGGACTAGCAGGAACCAGGCAAACAGGCCAAAAGTGCAAAACAGCAAGGCGAGTTGCGGCACGTCACGGGCCATCAGAAACACCAGCCCTTTTTCAGAATTGAATGCGAAGGTCAAGGAAAGGTAGCTCAAGCCAAACGCCAATCCCCACAGATGATTTCTCTTCTTTATCAAGCGCCGTGTTTCCAAAATGGATTTGGTTTCAACCCCAGCCGGAACACTCACCTTGGGCAAACCCTGCATCACCGCCGACTTCAACCGTCCTCGCAAATCGGCATCGCCCGCCAGAAAGTCATCGACAACTTTACGAGTCTCCTCGCTCACTTCGCCCGCCGCATACAACGGCAGTAAATCTTCAATCACCGCTTTGGTCACCATCATGATTTGCTCCTATCCAAAATTTCTGTGAGCTTTGTCCGCGCCCGAAATACTTTCATCCGTGCTGACGCTTCGGGAATTTCCAACAATTCGCCAATCACCGCGTAGGACAGTTCATCTTCCGCACGAAGCAGCAACGCAGCCCGTTCCAGCTCTGGCAGTTGGGCCAGCGCCACGGTCACCCGCTCCACTTCCTGACGATTCACCAGATCCGGCAACTGCCTTGCAGGCATGGGAATATCGCCCTCCAAAGAACTCTTCCGACGTTCTCGGCGCCACTGTTCCAAATACAAATTTCGAGCGATGGTGAATAAATACGCCTTGACACTGACCGCCCGAATTTCCGTTTCAGACGTCCAGATGCGCAAGAATACTTCGGCAGTAATGTCTTCCGCCCGTGCCCAGTCTCCGGAAAGATAAAGGACAAACTGAAACACATCCCGCGAATATTTTTCGTAGAGTTCGTTAAACGTTGCTGGCGTTGGCCTGCTCACATTGTTATCTATGAATAGGGTGGCATTTCGTTACAGGCTTTGTTAAACAAATGCAATTTCCACCCAATGCATCTTCCCGGTACCCACGGCTTCCCCTACCCAGCCAACGGCATTCGCCGGGTCGATCCTTCCCTGACACTAACCCTTTCCCCGTACAACTGTCGAAACAAGATTAAACTTGGACAGGCATCTTGAAACCATGAAGGAGGTGATCGAGCAACTTCCGTCGGAGCAACAGTGACGATTTTGGCAAACCGACCTAGCGAACGCAAGTTAAAAAATTTTGGTGCGAGCAAATCGAACGTGATTTATCGTCGGGAGGTGGAGGAATTTCTTTATTGGCCGAGTTGGAGCAAAAGTCAGTGGTAAACTCGTGGAATAGTAGCCTAGATCAGTGATAGCAACATTAAGCATCGAAGGAATTCAACATTTTGCGTGCCGATAATCTGAACGAAATTGAACGTTTGCGGGAAAGCCTTAATCGGTTAGATGTTGCCAACACGGGGCTTTGTTCATTCAAGGACCTTCCGATAATGGACTATGGCGCCTTTCCGGGAGGCAATGGCCTTTACGACGGAATTCAAGCCAGGGTGCCCATCCGAGGAACCCTTATTCTGGGGTCCAACTTCGGGCTTCGTAGCGAATTTGTTGGTGTTGACGGGAAGCTAGTCAAATTGGACGAACGCGGTGGCCGCACTTGGACACCATTGCTGAAAATTCTCAAATGCTCACAAATCAATAAAGAGGATTTCTTCTTCACCAATGCTTGGCCATTCCTCCACCACGGCAAAAGCAATCTTGGACCAGTAGACAAATGGCTGAACAATGCAGCTTTGATGAAGATGTGTCGTCCATTTTTCGAGCAAACCGTAACAGCGTTGCGCCCAAAGCTTATTGTGGCACTGGGCAAGGGCCCGGCCGCATTCTTGGGCCATTTCTGGCCAGAAAGTCTTGGCAAATGGAAGGGTTATACAATTCCATGCTTGGATGACTTACCCATGGAAACGGTTCGCTTCTTAGACCAAGAAGCAGTATGCGTCGCAATCACGCACCCCTCCGTCCCTAATTCGTGGCGCAGAAGACCCCCCTATCGACATCGCTGCGGCGAAGTTCGGCTCCTTTCAGAAGCGCGATTGAAGAGCGAGAGCCTTAGCACATAATAAGATCGACCCGAGTCAACAACGGACAATAATCGATGGGGAGGACGTGGACCTATCCCACACTTTGCCGGCATACGAAGTGAGCATGGAGTTCGGACTCAGCACAATCCGGGGAGATTCGTTCTTCAATTTAGGTGCAAAATGCGGCCAGCGGAAGTGCGCTGAGATCCCGTCGGGTCATTTCTTTCCACTTCGCAGAAAAGGTGTCAACGCCGCCACCAGATCATCAGGCAACGGATGCGAGCCCTGCGTCTTGGCTGACATACAGGCAATCACTTCTTTCGCCGCTGCAACTTCCACATCTTCTTTGCGAATAGAAAATCCCAAGGTGTACGATGCCCGGCCAATGCGCTCCACCCAGACATGAATATCCATCAGGTCATCGCAAATCAAAGGAGCCTTGTAATCAGCCTCTACGCGCACTCGGGGATATTTCAAATCACTGAACGGCATCTGGCTGAAGGGTCGGCCAATGGAACGGAAAAATTCCATCTCAGCCGCTTCCACATGACGAAACAGGGCACTGTAGTGGATCCGCCCACTGGCGTCGGTATCGACAAAAAGCAGGCGCGTCCTCCAAATGAAATCAGCCATGCTCAATCACCCTTTACGCACGATCAAAATCAGCGCGCCAGTTCTTCACGGCCTTTTTAATATCGTCCTGGGCCATTCCAGTGTCGGCAGCTTTCTTTGCCAAGTCCACGAACTCAGCATCGGAAGCAAAGCGCAGGCCTACGATCTGCTTTACAGTAAGGCGCGGATCCAACAGCTTGCCCGTAAGAACAAAGTGGCGCATATTTTCTTCGGCACGAATGGCACGGTCCTGAACTTTTAGAGAGAACGTTCGGGCGAAAACGGCAGCGCCCATAGTGCTGATGCTCAGCGCCAGAATCAGCGATGCACTGTACAGCCGTTGGTGGTCATCCCAAGACTTGTAGAGGTTCACACAGGACCCCAGGAAAGTGGCCAGAGTCAGCACCAGAATGAACAGGAAACCGGGCACGCGCATGGCGTGATTTTCATAATTTTGAGTGGGCATAGCACTCATGATCGCACTTCTCTACACTTAGAACTGAATGAAAATCACTCGCATCACAACCAAAGTGGTCCACGCCCGCATGCGCAATTGGATCTTCGTCAAAGTGGAAACGGATCAGCCGGGCTTATACGGTTGGGGTGAGGCCACTTTGGAATGGAAAACCAAAGGAGTTGTGGGTGCCATTGAGGATCTGTCGGTGCTGCTCATTGGCCAAGATCCGCGACGCATTGAACATTTGTGGCAGATCATGCATCGGCAATATTTCTGGCGCGGGGGCATTTATAACTACACGGCCATCAGCGGCATTGACCAGGCACTGTGGGATATCAAGGGTAAAGAAGTCGGCAAGCCCGTGGCGGAATTGTTGGGCGGACCGGTGCGCGATACTCTGCGATTTTACGACCACCTGGGCGGCGGCAACTTGGAATCTATTTACCAGACCATTGAACCCACACAGTTCGCCGAACGGATGCTGGCGTCTATTGAAGAAGGGTTCACTGCCGTCAAATCACTGCCCATTCCCGTCGCCGAAATGATTGAAAGTCCAAGTGTGCTGAAGCGCGCCGCCAAAGCGGTGGAAGCCATGCGCCTGGCCGCCGGTGACGACGTGGACATTATGATTGACGTCCACGCCCGCACCACGCCCGCCGCCGCCATTCAATTTGGACGTATGTTGGAAGATTTCAATATTTATTGGTTTGAAGAACCCGTTGCACCGGAAAATATTGAAGCGCTGCGACGTGTCAGTCAGGCTTTGAAAATCCCCATCGCAACGGGCGAGCGTCTGGTTGGGCGCTGGGAATTTCGCGAGCTCTTCGAAAAGCAGGCCTGCGCCATTATTCAGCCAGACGCCTCGCATTGTGGGGGCATCAGCGAAGTGCGTCGCATCGCCGCCATGGCTGAAACGTACAACATCGCCGTGGCCTGTCACAATCCCCAAGGTCCCATTTCAACCGCCGCTTGCACGCAACTGGGATTCGCCATTCCTAATTATTTGATTCAGGAACAGGTGCGCAGTGACGTCCCCTGGCGCGGCGATGTGGTGCAAACTTCAGTGGCCGTGATCAAAGGGCACGCCGTGGCCCCAACCGCCCCAGGACTGGGTATCGACGTGAATGAAGCGGAAGCGAATAAGCATCCCTGGCAGCAGGAAGTGATGATGGATTGCTTCCATCGCGATGGCTCCGTGGCCGACTGGTAGCTTATCGATTTGACAACCAATGAAACCATGCCTTACAATTAAACTTAACTATGGTTAAGTGTATAGCGAAAGCTACGGTATTTCTGTTTGCCATCCAATTTTTAACCGCCCAAGTCTCCACTGATTTTG
>JAYWBH010000479.1:0-4580 GCA_043781815.1 Bryobacterales bacterium
ACAACATGCCGTCCACAATAGCTGGCGATGCAAATATATCGTCGTCCAGTTCGTTGATCTTCAAGATCTCCCATTCTGGTGCAGCCCGCAGAACAGTTACCTTTCCACCCTGACTTGCCATGTAAATCTTGCCATCGCCGCCAACGGGTGATGCCCAATATTGTTCCAATGCACCTGTCAATCGCGCCTGCTTGAAAACAGTTCCATCTTCTGGATTTAGCGACGTCACCACTCCGCCGTCCTTCACCAAAAACAATGCCCCCATATAAAGCAATGGCGACGCGGTGTTCGGCAACGACTTCCGATAGCGCCACAGCACATGCGAATCAGTCACATCCCCACGACCGCCCAGACGTACTGCAAACACTGTGTTCTGTGCTTGTCGCCGAGCTGTCATGAAAAGCCATTCGTGTTCATCTAAAGAAAGATCGCGATTCAGATCTGCTTCCAGAAACGAACGCTTCTTCAATTGCTTGGGCGATTCATCCTCGGTGATCTTACCGTCTTTGTTCGTGTCGTAGAGGGCCAGCGTTTCTTTCCAAGCAGGAACTTCCGGCGGAGTTTCCATATCGCCGCCAGATTCCCAGGAATTGATGTAAGCAATGTCACCCTCAATCACCGGCGCACCTTTCAACTGCCAGGCCATGCCTCGAATCCACCACAATTTTTCCCCTGTGGTCAGTTCATAGGCCGAAGTGACAAACGCTCCCGATGCGACCACTTCCGCCGGACCACTTTTAGGACGCCAGATACTGGGCGTTGTATAGCCTCTTAAATTTTCCGGTCGCGCGGTGCGCCAGCGCTGTTTGCCAGTATCTTTATCCAACGCCAGAATGTAGGAATCAGTATCCTGATCCACAATCAACAGCAACATGCCGTCAGCAATCACTGGCGAAGACCCATGTCCGTTAATGTTATTGAAAGGCCCCAGGGGCTGCTTCCAACGCTCCACACCATCGGCGGTGTAGGAGATTAATCCGAAATCGCCAAAGAAGACATAGACGTTTTTGCCATCACTCGCCGGGCTGCCCGATGCAGCGGAGTTGGTCTTGTTCATCTCCTCAATACGAGGTCGGGGAGCTTCACGACGCCATAACTCTTTCCCGGTCTTTCGATCCAGGCCGATCGTGTAAATCTTCTGACCATCTTCCGCAGTCAGATAAATCCGCGATCCTGCCAGCACTGGCGACGAATGTCCACGTGGCACAGCGGTTTTCCACACCACGTTCTTCGTTGGTCCAAATTCCACTGGAAGATTCTTATCAGCAGAAATGCCCTTGGCATTCACACCGCGATACTGCGGCCAATCGGCAGCCTGCATGGCCAACATAGAAAGCGCAATCAAGGCAATGCGCACTTGCTATTCCTTCTTGCCGAAACAATAGAGATTTTGATGAGTGCGAATATATAGCTTGCCATCGTCAAACGCCGGCGATGCATTTACGTCTTCGTTCAACGCAATTGTTCGTTCCACTTCCCAAGCCGCACCGGGCTTGATGACGCTTACTTTACCTTCATGGCTGATGGTGAAAATCTTTCCATTGGCCGCACCTGGCGACGAAAAATAATCACCCGGCGCATCGGTCAGTCGCGCTTGCTTCAACACCTTGCCAGTCTTTGCATCCAGTGCCGTCATAATGCCGCTCTCTTTTACAATGTACAGAATGCCTTCGTAAAGCAATGGAGAAGGAACGTTGGGCAAAGATTTGTAATAGCTCCACAAAGTATTTGGCTTGGTCATGTCTCCTTTGCCGCCTAGTTTGAAGGCATGTACCGCGTTCACAGCTTTCTTACGACCCTGATACAACTTCCAATCACGCTCTTCTAAAAAGCCGCTGCGATCCAAATCGAAAGATTCCCACTGGTTCACTATTTTCTTATCGGGGATCTCTTCCTTGGAAAGTTTCCCGTCGCCATTTTTATCCCACTTGGCCAGGAACTCCTTGAAATCGGCAATGTCTTCCTGGCTACCTTGGTCAGCATCGCCAGCCCACCCCAATACATAAATATTGTCTTTATCCATTACAGGCGTGGGTTTCAGTTGCCAGGTGAGCCCGTCAATCCACCAGATGGGCTCGCCTGTTTCCACTGAATAGGAAACCAGCCGAGTGCTTCCGGCAACTATCACTTCCAGCGGCGAGTTCGCAGGCTTGTACAAAACAGGAGTTGAAAATCCGGGAGAAAATTCCGCCCTATCCCGACGCCAGACAATTTTTCCGGTCTCCAAACTCACGCTAATAAAAAAGGACTCACTTTCGGCATCGCAGTTCAAAAGCAGTTTACCGTTGGCCAGCACCGGAGAACTGGACATGCCCATGGGTGTATTGAATGGACCTAAGGGGAGCCGCCAACGTTCCTTGCCATCTTTGGTGAAAGAGATGAGACCAAAATCGGTGAAGAAGACATAAACGTTTTCTCCATCCGTCACCGGACTGGCACTGGCCGGGCCGTTAGCTTTGTGTAGTTCCCCTTTACGCGGACGGGGCACCTGCTTGCGCCAAAGCTCCTTGCCTGTCTTCCTATCCAGCCCGATCACAAACAGATTTTCGTTTTCATGTGCCGTTAAGAAAATTCGATCCGGGCTAAACACCGGCGACGAATGCCCAGGCGGTAACGGCGTCTTCCAAAGGACGTTTTGATCAACGCCAAATACAACCGGTACGCCTTTGGCGTCGGAAACGCCAGACCCGTTCGGGCCACGAAATTGTCGCCATTCGCTTGCGGCAAAGCTTAGCGGAAGAATAGTAAATGCAAGCAGGAAAGCTGTGCGCATGATCCGATCATCATACACCAGCCAGCAGGGAAGCTTACTTGCCGATGCGGAAGCAAGCCATCTCAGTGGTGTTGCGAACCAGCAATAAACCGTTGTCGATTGAGGGCACGTTCCACGTTTTTCCACTAATAGCCGGGAACTTCGCCAGTTCCTGATGGCCCTCAGGCGTGGCTTTTACCAGCACCAAATCGCCACCTTCGCTGAGTATCACCAAATGCCCATCGGATAAAAGCAGTTGACCATAACCGTAACGCCCACCCTTCCACTTCAGCTCCCCAGTGCGCGCATCCATGCAAGCCAGAATGGCTTCGTCGAAACCATAAATGTTTCCCTGGTATAAAACAGAACTGGAAAACTTGTTCTTCATCTTGGTATTGTTCCAAACACCGTGGGCGCTCAGTTTATCTTCCGTCTTGGTTAACTCAACCAAGGCCGCACCATGGCCATAACCTGCCGAAATAAAGAAATGTTTGTCGTCCACAATAATGGGTTGCGCAGCGTTCACGTCATACTCTGTGGTCCAAGGATATTCCCACAACAGTTCCCCATCTTCAGGCTTCAAGCCGATTGCGCGCGATGCCGTCACGGTGATGATTTGGCGTACGCCGCCAAGCTTCACTAACATCGGAGTTGTGTAGGCCTGTTGATCGTTCAACACGCTCCACACTCGAGCTCCGGTCAATTTGTTGTAAGCCACAATAGATTTGCCTTTGTTGCCACCCGGCTGAACGATCACCTTATCGTCAACGATCAGTGGGGATGACGACATGGCCCAGGTCAAATTCTGCGCATCGTTATCGGCAAGAATATTTTTGTTCCATTTCAACTTACCGGTAGTGGCATCCACCACGCGAAGTTCACCAGTAGCCCCCATTGAATAGATCAGGCCCTGATGATAAGTCGGCGTTGCTCTTGGACCAGGGCCACCCATCGATTCCTGAAAATCCGCATCGTATGCATGCACCCACAATTCACGGCCAGTCTTCAAGTCGTAAGCAGTCATCGCTTCTTTCGCACGCCTCTGTTCAATGGTGTAAGCCACTCCGCCTGCAACCACAAAGCCAGCCCAACCGCCACCAATCGGCTGCTTCCACAAGCGCTGTAAGCCTTGTTTAGGCCATGCCGTCAAAATGGGAGCTTGCGAATAAATTCCATCCCGATTGGGACCGCGATAGTCTGTCCAATACAGCGCCGAAGTTGGCGCGGCCATTGGTATGAGTGATGGTTCCGATGCACTGATGGAAGTCTGAGTGGCCACTTGCGCAGTTTTATCTGAAGCGTTTTTTTGTGCAGCTGACAATGCAAAAACGTCAGCTTGCGTGGCTTCAATTTGAGGGACAGGGGTTTCTGCTTGCTTAGCTCGATTTTCTTCCACCCGCGCATAATTCGATTCGGGCTTGCCCGACCGGATCATTGGTTTCATGCCACTGCCATCCAGTTCCAGATGCAGGTCCAACCAATAAAATGCATGAGCAGCTGCAAACACCAATACCAACAGGCTGCCCAACAGCTTCTTGACGATTCCCGAATTTGGATTCATCCAGACAAGAGCCAAACCAAGAGGAGGCAAAACCATTGAGCTGATCCAACGCGCCCATCCAGAGTGATACCACTTTGTTTCCATGTAACTTCTAGTTTACCGCCACCGCCACATGTCTTTAAGGGTAAGATAAGTAAATTCAACCATGAGTCAGACCGACCTAAACGCAAAAAAAAGCGCTGCCCGCAAGGCTCTTGACGCTCACGTCCGCAAGATTGTGAACTGGCACTTTGATCCAGAAACAGGATGTCCGTTCTGGCTCAATTG
>JAYWBH010000480.1:0-4568 GCA_043781815.1 Bryobacterales bacterium
AACTTTGCAGTACTTGCCAGTCCTCTCGTAGTGTATCCATGCATTGAGAATACCCTCAACTCCCCCACAGGGTCAATCCTTATCTTAGCGCTTATGGGAGACCGTCCTGTTCGACGTCACTCCCATTTCTTACACCCAATGCGGGCTGATCAAGCAGTTCCAACGCGACGAAACCGACATTTACAGCAACATCAATTATCTGTATAAAAAGTTAAACGGCAAGAAGGCACCCTTTCGAAACGTGCCCAACAAGTACTTGCTTACGTGATGCCCATTCGTTCCAATTTGCGATAAAGCGTCTTGCGTTCAATGCCTAACAACTTGGCCGCATGAGTCTTGTTACCACCAACGGCTACCAGCACTTTGCGGATCTGATCGGATTCCGCATCGGCCAGGGATTCACTGGTCTGCTCGCGATTATCCATGGCATGAATCGCCTCGCGCACCGCTGCTTCGTCAATTTTGCCTTGCGGCGCAAGAATCACCAACCGCTCCATCATGTGCTGCAACTGCCGAACATTGCCCGGCCATAAGTAGCTGTTGAATGCTTTCAATCCACTCTCTTTGATTTCCGCAGTCTGGGCGTACCGTTCGTTATAGCGCACCAGAAAGGTTTGCGCCAGCAATGGAATATCACCGCGACGTTCCCGCAACGGCGGCATGGTGATGGTGACAACGTTCAGCCGAAACAAAAGATCTTCGCGGAAGCGTTTTTCTTCAGCCATCTTGCGAAGGCTCTTATTAGTGGCCGCGACAATGCGCACATCCACTGGCTTTGAGCGTGCTGCACCCACCGGACGCACTTCGTGCTCTTGCAGGAACCGCAGCAGCTTCAATTGAAACGCCTGATCAATTTCCCCGATCTCATCCAGGAATACCGTGCCTTGGTTGGCTGCTTCAAACACGCCGATACGATCCCGATCAGCGCCCGTGAATGCACCGCGCATTGCCCCGAATAGTTCGCTTTCCAGCAGCGATGGCGTGATGGCCCCGCAATCCACAGCCACAAACGGCTTGTCCGTTCTCTGCGAATAGCGGTGCACCATGCGAGCAATTAATTCCTTGCCGGTGCCGGTCTCGCCTTCAATCAAAACGGTGGCCGTGGTGGGTGCCACCTTGGCGATGGTCTTGAAAATTTCCATCATCCCGGCGGAACTGCCAATCATGTCCGTGTCCGGTATATCTTCGATCCAAACGCCTTTTTCATCGTCTGCTTCAAACGATTTTTCAGCCCGCTTGACAACGTCCATCAGGTCATCCAGCTCAAACGGCTTGGCCAGATAATCGAACGCTCCGCCGCGCGTAGCCGCCATCACCGTTTCCATACTTCCGCGACCCGACATTAGGATGACCGCACATTCTGGATTGGCGTTCTTCGCAGCACTTAATACATCAATGCCGGTGCGTTCATCCAGGTAAATATCGGAGATCACAATAGGGTAGCTGCCTTCGCTCAACCGTTTCAAAGCGTCGCGTGTGGTGCCCACCGCCTCCACTTGATAATTTTCAAATTCCAAGAATTGCGATAGAGTCTGGCGCAAGCCGTTATCGTCTTCCACTAAGAGGATGCGTGACAAAGCTGGCTGCCTCCTACTGGCAAAACCATCGTGAAGCAGGAACCTTGCCCGGGCTTCGACGTCACTTCCATCTGCCCGCCATGGTGCGTCACAATCTGTTTCACAATGGACAAGCCAATGCCCGTGCCTGCTTCACCAGACGCTTCCGCCTTCTTTGTGCGGTAGAATTTTTGGAAAATTTGTTTGAGTTCTTTTTCGTCCATACCAATGCCTTCATCTTTCACAGAGAGACGCAGGACGGGACCTTCAACGGATGACCTCACTGTAACACGGGTCTCAGCAGGTGAATATTTAATGGCATTATTCAGCAAATTGTAAAAAGCATATTCCATCAGTTCCCGGTCGCCTTCCAGCGTCACTTGCGGTGCCTTCTCCGTTGTTACGCTGATCTGCTTGCGCTCTGCCAGCGGCGCTACCCGGTCTAAACAAACTTCCATCAGATCGTGCAGGGCAAAGGGCTCTTTCTTCAACTGCATCTGGCCGTCGGTAATACGCTCCACGTCCAGGAAGGTTTGAATCATCTTCGCCAAGCGCTTTGATTCAGCGTTGATCATTTGCGCCATCTGTTTCCGCTTATCGTCATTCATGTTGTAGCGGGTCATCAATTCACTGGACCCTTGAATGGCGCTCAAGGGAGATCGCATTTCATGCGCTACAAAATGGATCGCCTGTTGATATCGTGACTTTTCTGATTCCGAATTTCGCAACTGTCGACGCGTCAAAAAATGCGCAAAGCTGGCCGCAGTGGAAACGCTCAACCATGTAATGACAACTGGCGCAAAATAGGGAAACACAATGCCACGTAAGAAGAATAAATGCGGGATAGCGTGGGCCACAAGTAACAACAATCCACCCAATAAATAGGCGGGCACTCCTGAAAGAAAGAAGAACGTAGCCCCTGCGGCAATCGCCAATCCAATGCCTAACAACAGTCCCGATGTAGGATTTTCATCCACTAAAAAACGATGGCTGGCGATGGTCTCATACAGTTGCGCATGAATTTCGACGCCGGGCATGGGAGTCATTTTGGTATAGGGGGTCATGTAGCGATCGCGCATGGCCGATTGCGCTGTGGCGCCCACAAAAACTACCTTGTCCCGAGCCGCCTCCGCCTTTGCCGGATTCTCAATCAGCTCCTTCAAAGTGATGTGCGGTAAGGCTGAAACTCCACCCTCTAATGGGGCCAGAAATCGCACTCGTAAACTGCGGCCATCTTCATTGCGACGCACCGGGATAACCACCCCATTCAAATCAAGATCGGTAGGCGATTCCACCACCTGCGATACATTGTGAGCCTTCATGTAAGCTTCCATTGCCAATGCCCAAAGCCTGGTTTTCCCGGCAGCTCGCTCTAACGGGGCATGCCTAGTAATGCCGTCGTAATAATCCGCATCAGCCGATACGTGGCCAATGGATTTCGCGGTGATGCTGAATAGTGGCAAAGGAGTTTCCCAACCTGTCTTCAATAGTTGTGCAGCCAGAATCACATTGCCACATGCCTTGAAAGCAGCCGCTAATTCCTGGTTTTCCGCAGCATCCCCTTCGTCGGCCAGCAGCACATCCACTGCCACTACTTTGGGTTTCACGCTGGCCAATATCGTAAGACCTTTGGCCAGTTCCCGACGCATGTGCACCACTCCGCCCATGTGCTGATAAGACGCGTCATCCAACGCCAGAATCATGGATTCGGTTTGCCATGGTCCAGGTGGATGCATTGAAAATAAGAAGTCCACCGCATAGTTGTCAATGCGCTTTGCCAAAGGCGTGCTGGATACAAGCAGACCAATGGCTACCGCACCGGCCAGTGCTAACCCGTAAGTGCTTGCGGGAATCCCCCTGGCCTGCATTGAAACTATTTGCCCGCCGCAAGAAACTTCTCAATCGCATCAGGATCGCGGGGCAGTGCCTGGCTCAACGACTTCGCCCCAGTGACTGTAATAAGTAACGTATCTTCAATGCGCACGCCGATGCCCTCCTCTGGAATGTAAAGCCCAGGCTCAAGGGTGATCACGTGACCTTCGGCTAACTCGTTAGTAGGCTCCCAAGGATCGTGCACATCCAGCCCAACGTGATGTCCCAAGCCGTGTGTAAAGTATTTGCCCAACGGTTCGCCCTTCAAATCTTTTCCATGAGCGTTGATGTAATCCAGCACAATCTTGTGCAGACTTTTTTCATCCGTGCCCTTGAGGGTCATTCCCGGCTTCGCCGCCGCAATTGCCGCGTTCTGGGCCCCTAAAACAATTTCGTAAATCTCACGCTGCCTGGGTGTGAAGTGTCCATTCACTGGAATGGTCCTAGTGATGTCCGTCGCGTAGTAGGAACATTCAGCGCCCGCATCCATCAGCAGCAGTTCTCCAGAATCCATGCGTCGCGAATTCTTGTTGTAGTGCAAGATAGTGGCATTTCCGCCAGATCCTACAATCGGCGGATAGGAGCTGCGTTCGCATCCGTTTTCAAAATAGACGTTGGTCAAAGCCGCTGCCACCTGATATTCGTAAAGCCCGGCATTGGTCCGTAACCAGGCAACTTTATGCGCTGCCACGGAAATATCGGTGGTTCGCGTAATCATTGCGATTTCATTGGCCGACTTCTTCACTCTCAGCTTATTCACCAGCGGACGGGCGTCTTCCGTCTTGCGAAGTGCCAGAACATTTTTAAATTTTTCCGTTCCAGCATGTGAAAAATCGGCATACAGTTTTCGAGGCTTTTCCAGACGACGGAACAGTTGTGATTCAAACTGGTCAAGATCCATCACTTGTGCAAATCCTGTCACTTTAGGAGCTGTCAAATCTTCGGCAGTAAGCTTCTTGCCGGTGTAGCGTTCCACGATTGGATTCGACTTCGGTAGAAACAGAATTTCCGAATCGCCATCCATGACTAGCAAAGCACCAGTCTCTGTCCATCCAGTAAGGTAGTAGAAATTCGCTTCTTGAAAGAAGCCCGATCGACCATCGCCATGTTCACTATCCACGGCACCAATCATCAGGAAAA
>JAYWBH010000481.1:0-13434 GCA_043781815.1 Bryobacterales bacterium
TCGTTTTCCTAAGCCATGCTCCGCCCCTACTGTACCGCCAAGGGCCACTGCTTGACGAGCAAAATCCAGCATCAGTTGTTTTCCTAACTCAACATGGGCACTGGATTCCGGCAGTAGATTGACGTGGACATGGGCATCGCCAATATGCCCGAAGATCACGCTGGGGGCAGGGAATTGGTGCAGCTTGCGGCGATAGTAATCCATCATTTCACGATTGCGATGGACGGGAACGGCGTAGTCAGACCCCAGCTTCTGAAACCCATTGCGACGTACGCGATCATTGACTGCTTCAGGAAGGGCATGACGAAATTGTCGAAATCGTTCTCGGTCATTGGGCGTCAATGCAAACCAACTTGCTTCTTCATATGCGCCAGACTCTGTAAGCCGTGTTAGCCAAGGATCAGGATCGTCGCCTTCCTGTTCGATGATCACACAGGCGGCTAACTTTGGAATCCCTTCAAAGCGACCGCGCACCAGGTCAACGGAGTTGGCATCGCAGTATTCCAACATGTGTAACCTTTCAATATTTCGCCAGGCTTCAACGGCATTGAGGGCTTTGTCATCGTCGGGAAAAAAGATTACTCCACTGATCAATTCGGCAGGTAAGGGAAGCAGGCTTAATTCGGCACCGGTGACGACAGCAAGCGTCCCTTCAGAACCAGCGATCAGGTCCACCCAATCCATTCCCGGACTCAGTGGATAGCCGACTTGATGCTTGGTAGTTTTTGGAATATTTATTTGAGGAACGGCAAAGTGGATTGGCTCCCCACGGTGGAAAGTCCGCGAAGATCCATCCATGAAGCAAACGTCCAG
The DNA here is from genome assembly GCA_043781815.1 of Bryobacterales bacterium. GTDB lineage: Bacteria > Acidobacteriota > Terriglobia > Bryobacterales > Bryobacteraceae > JANXSF01. The sequence goes on from JAYWBH010000481.1 coordinate 814, forward strand.
GGAAAGAACATGTCGTCTTGTGGACCCATAATAGAACGACCTGGAACCACTGGCATTGTTGGCGACGATGCCGCCGATGGATGCCCAATGCTCTGTTGGATCGGGTGGAAAGAATTGGCCAGAATTGCGTGCCGCCTGCTGTAGATCTTTAAGAGAAACTCCGGCGCCAACAATTGCCTTGCCCGGTTGGATTTCCAGACGGTTGAACGCCTTCATGGAAATTGACCATCCCCTGTCCGGTATGGCCCCGCCAGTGACTCCGGTCAAAGATCCGGCAATGGTTACGGGCGTGCCAGTTGAACTTGCTGATTGCAACAGGCTACACAATTCCTGCTCATTAGCAGGCGCGTGCTGCTGTTGGGGCTCACCCTGCCAACCGCTGGCATCCTCAATCACCCGCTAGACCTCTAGGATCACCGGCATGATCAACGGACGCCTGGAAGTTTGCTTGGTAAGGAAACGTTTCAGATCGGCGCGGATCTTTTCCTGCATCACGCCCCAATCGGTACGCTCTTCCATGGTGGATGTTTCCAGGGTCTTTGCAACAACCAGCCTTGCCGCGTCCAGCACTTCTTTGTTGGTATCTGAAAGAAATCCGCGACTGACAATTTCCGGCAGCCCTTCGCTTTTCCCGGTGTGCTTATCAATGGCGATGATGGGAATGACAAATCCATCTTCGGACATGTGACGGCGATCACGAATTACCAGATCTTCCACCACTTCATCAATCGACCCGGAGTCGATACAGATGCGACCAACGGTGACCCGATCACCACGGCGTGCACCCTTATCGTCAATGATGACGGTATCGCCAGTGTCCAGAATGAACGATGCTTCCAGCCCGGAACTGCGTAGATGCTCGGCTAATTTGGCGTGCTTCGATAACTGGCGGTATTCGCCATGAACGGGAATAAAATACTTGGGACGAACCAGATTAAGAATCAGCTTCAATTCTTCCGAAGAAGCATGACCCGATACGTGAACTGGAGGATTCATGCTGCCGTAAATCACATCAGCACCGCGGCGGGCGACGTGATTGATCATGCGATAAATTGCTTTTTCGTTGCCAGGGATAATGCGGGCGCTCAGCACCACAGCATCGCCACGCTCAATTTTCAGGCTCTTGTGATTATCAACAGCCACACGGCTCAAGGCGCTCATCGGTTCGCCCTGCGTACCAGACACCACCACCACCGTCTTGTTGGGCGGATGGTTCATGATGTCTTGTGGACGAAGCAGGATGCCGGTGGGAATGTGTAACAGACCTAGGTCGTGAGCAATCTCCGTCACATTATTCATACTGCGACCAAGGAAGCCGACCTTTTTGCCATTTTCATAGGCCAGGTCCAGAATCATTTGCAGTCGATGAATAGAGGATGAGAAGCAGGAAATGATCACACGCCGATCAGCGCGGATCATAATGTCTTCTATGCGTGGGCGAACGGCTCGTTCACTTTCCGTATAACCTGGCCGATCCACATTGGTTGAATCAGACAGTAGCAGCAGCACGCCGCGCTTGCCGTATTCAGCGAAAGTGTGCAGGTCGAACAGTTCGTTATCGGTGGGGGTCGGGTCCACTTTGAAATCGCCTGTATGGATAACCACACCAAGCGGCGTTTCAATCGCCAAAGCAACAGACGCAACAATGGAGTGGGTGACGCGAATAAATTCCACTTTGAAGGGGCCGATTTCAACTTTATCGCCAGCCTTTACAATGCGAAGTTTCGCTTCTTTGAGCATGTCATGCTCTTCCAGACGTCGTTCTACCAGGGCCAGCGTGAATTCAGTCCCATAGACAGGAATATTCACATCGGAGAGCAAAAACGGAATTGCCCCAATGTGATCCTCGTGGCCGTGGGTCAAGAACAGTGCTCGGACCTTTTCTTTATTTTCGATGAGATAGGTGAAGTCGGGGGTGACAATGTCCACACCCATTAACTCAGCATCGGGGAAAGTCATCCCGGCATCGATAACAATGATCTCGTCGTTGTAGCGGAGAGCCATTGAGTTCATGCCGAACTCGCCGAGGCCTCCTAGTGGAATTACTTGTAGTTTGCCTGACGGCATAAATTTAGTGATTTCTTAGGGTAACACTATGTGCTAATGCACCATGCGGCTTTTGCGATTCATGTAATCCATTAAGAGATATTGGCCCAAGGTATCGGGTGTAGTGAAATAAGCTTTGCCCCGACAGATTTGCGTCACCTGTTGGACGAATTGCACCAAACTATAATCCGTGGCCAGCATGAATGTGTTGATAATAATTCCCTGCCTTTTACAACGATTCACTTCTTCCAAAGTGCGGGAAATCACCAAAGGGTCCATGCCGAACGGATTTTTGTAAATCTGCCCGTCATCCAAAGTCAAGGCCGATGGCTTGCCGTCGGTGATCATAATGATCTGGCGCATGTCTTTCTTTTCTCGGGCCAGCAGACGCTGAGCAAGGATCAATCCGTCACGAGTATTGGTGTAATAAGGCCCAACCTGAATCCGCGCCAAATCGCTGAGGCGAATCTCTTCTGCCGAATCGTGGAACAGAACGCAACGCAAGGTATCCCCTGGGAACTGCGTTTTCAACATATGGGCCAATGCCAGCGCCACACGCTTGGCCGGGGTAAACCGATCTTCCCCATACAAGATCATGGAATGGCTGCAATCCAATAACAGAACCGTTGCACAGGAACTTTGATAATCCGATTGGTGAACATGCAGGTCGCTATATTCAATGTCGAATTTCGGCTTAATCCCTTCTCGTCGCAGCGCTGAAAACAAGGTGGCACTTACATCCAGATTCAGAGTATCGCCGAATTCATATAGCTTTGACGTTCCAGAAGTTTCCACACCAGTGGCCACTTCGCGTGTATCGTGAGCCCCGAAACTGGACTTCCCCATGGAGCCCAATAGATCCTTGAGAGTTTTGAATCCCAGGAAATCCACAGCCTTATCGGCCACTTCCACTCGAACGCGCGATTCATCCACAGTGCCATCGCCCGTTGCGTCGTCCATGTTCAAATAGCCTTCATCCACCAACTTTTGAACCAGTCGATCAATTAATTTGGAAAGTTGATCGCCGTCCATCTTGGCCAGCCTTTCCGCGATTTCCTTGGCCTTTTCCGGGTCGGGCCAATTAGGGGATTCCAACGCTCTGGCGAGCGCTTCTTTGAGATCGAGCAGCGTGTTTTCAAAGCCAGGATAAAACTGCTTTGAATAGCCACTTTCCAGGAAGAAATCGGCAAGTGCGGCCAGCAAGTCCTCGCCAGAAAGGCCCAGATCGTCGTCAGTATATTTTTCGTATTTAATCCATTTCACAGTGTGGTCTCCTGGTTCTGGAACCTACTGGAACTGCTGCCGCCGACCCTTTGACCCTTCATCTTCCGGTTCGGTACGTTCACGTTTCTTGCGTTGCTCCACCAGGAAGCCTTGTTCTTCACTTCGACTAATGCGCCGATGCGCATACAAACCTTCCAGTACAAACTCAGCCGATGATGCACGCATCCCGTACGATGAATTTTCTCCTAAACGAAATGGTCGCAAGCGTTCCATCAGTCCATTGATCTGTGATAACTGTTGGAACATTTCTTCAGACGGCGTCATTTCATCCAGCTTCAACGTACCCCCGAGTTCAAACCATTTCACTACGCTGTTCAGGTTGGCATCTTCAAAATACTTCGTGAAAACACGGCCCACGGCCATGCGCACCAAATCTTTGGCAACCACGTCGCCACCCTTCAATTCCCCTTCGTATTCCAGTTCAATTTTGCCGGTGATCGCTGGTAAGGCGGAATAAATATCGCCGATGCGCGGCACAGCTTCCCCGTCACCCAGCACTAAGGCGCGGCGCTCGGCATTAGAAAGGACACTTTCCAGAACTGAAATTGGTAGTCGCTGGGAAACACCACTGCGCTTGTCGATGCGCTTATCGTCACGGGCCACGAATGCGATGGTCTCCACAACTTCGCGGATAAAATCAGGGATCTCCACAGGTATGGGCAGCGTGCGATTCGTCCAGGCTTCCTGCGTAGTAACGGCCATGCCTTGCTCCACCGTGACCGGGTAATGAGTTCGAATTTCACTGCCAATACGATCTTTAAGTGGAGTGATGATTTTCCCACGCGCCGTGTAATCTTCAGGATTGGCGGTGAATACCATGAGCAGGTCCAAGGGAAGTCTTACCGGAAATCCTTTGATCTGGACATCCCCTTCTTCAAGGATATTGAACAGGCCTACCTGGATTTTTCCAGCCAAGTCCGGCAGTTCATTGATAGCGAAAATGCCACGGTTGGCACGTGGAAGCAGGCCGTAGTGCATTACCAATTCATTGGCAATGTCCTGACCACTGCGGGCAGCTTTAATGGGATCAATGTCGCCGATCATATCGGCAATGGTCACATCGGGAGTGGCTAGCTTTTCCACATAACGGTCAACGGGTCGAAGCCAGGCGATGGGAGTTTCCTCACCTTTTTCGGCAAGCAGCATCTTTGCGTATTTCGATACGGGACGCACCGGGTGGTCATGAATTTCCGAACCGGCAACGTAGGGGGTGACTTCATCCAACAAGGAAGTGAGCATGCGCACCAGCCGCGTCTTGGCTTGCCCGCGCAGTCCCAGCAGAATGAAATTGTGTTTGGCCAGAATGGCATTCACTACTTGCGGTACGACAGAATCTTCGTACCCGATAATTCCCGGAAACAGTTCCGTACCAGCCTGCAATTTAACGATCAGGTTTTGACGTATCTCATCCTTCACTGTGCGTTCAACGGCGCATTGATTCCAGTAAGGGCTAGCGCGAAGCTCTCCAAGGGTCTTGGGCAAATCTTGATTGGCAAGCGGCATATTTTTTATTATCCACTTTCAAACCTCTCCGTTGCTCCCCAAGCTTGTGGTATGTTTTCCCTCAATGGTTCGTGAACTTCCCGACGTGGAATACCAGCGCTATTGGCGCAGGCTGCAACAGATTGGATTGAATGCCTATGAAGCTCGTTCCTATTTGGTGCTGATTGGGCATGCCCGATTCAAAGCCCTGGAACTAGCGGCCCGCGCCCATGTGCCCCGGCAGAAAATTTATGAAGTGTTGGATTCTTTGGTGGATAAAGGTTTCGCACGCGTAGTGCAGGAAAAGACAAAACTGTTTTCCGCCGTAGAACCTTCATTGGCAATTCCTTCCTATTTCGAACGGTTGCGCCAGGCGACGGAGCAGGAACTTTCGGAAAAATCCAGACTGGGCGGCAACCTGGTTGAAGATTTGATGAAGACGTATGCGGAGGGGCAAGGTGGTCGTGGCACTTTGGACTTTCTTCGTATTGTCAACGAGCCTTCACAAACCGCCGCATCCTACCGTGACATGATTCAGGAAGTTCATCGGGATTATTTAGAGTTTTCTCGTGCTCCCTATGCCGTTGATCCGTTGGACGAACAATTGGTGAAAACCGCCCGTTCGCGCGGAGTTCGCTGCCGTTTATTGCTTGAGTCCGGCACTGTCGATACAGATCACCGCAAGCGGCTGGAAGAATACGTTGCGTTGGGAATTGAAGTGCGTCAGGCAAAATCGCTACCCATGAAGCTGGCCGTTTTCGATGGAATGAAAGGGATGATCGCGCTGCTGGATCCAGTGATTACCAGACCCACCTGGACCGCCGTTGTGTTTGATCACGAAGGCATGGGGGAAGCGATGGTGGGCCTGTTTGAAGATTATTGGAGCAAGGCAGTTGTGCTGAAAGGAGGTTAGCTTAGGCCCCTTCTTTGCGCACCTGGTCACGACGCTGGGTGCGTAATTCACGAACAGCATAAATACGCCGACCTTGGCTTTCAAAATACACCCGGATCAATACTTCGCCCAGCAATCCAGTGGTGAACATCATCAAACCGGCTAACAGCAGTAAAGCACCTGCCACCATTAAAGGACCATGGTCGTTCACTAGGTCATATCCCATCAGCTTGTATCCCAGCAGGTAGGTGAGAATCATGCCACCGAATCCAGTTCCAATCAAACCCAATTTTCCGAAGAAGTGCATGGGCCGGGTGAAGTAGGTGAGCAGGAAACGGATGGTCAAAAGGTCAAACAGAACCCGAAAGGTGCGCCCCAGGCCATAGTGAGATTTGCCACTGCCTCTGGGAACATTTTTGATGGGCACTTCCACAATGCGCGCACCGTAGAAGCTGGCTAGCGCGGGAATAAACCGGTGCAGTTCACCATATAAATTGATATCTTTTAGAACCTCGGCTCGATACGCTTTGAAGGTTGTCCCAAAATCGTGCAACTGAACCCCGGATACTTTGGACATCAGCCAATTGGCAATCCGTGATGGAAACTTACGAGTCACCGCGTTATCAATCCGATTCTTGCGCCAACCACTGGCGATGTCCCAGCCTTCGTCGATTTTCGCGAGCAGCAACGGAATGTCTTCCGGTTCGTGCTGCAGGTCACCATCCAGAGAAATAATAATGGCCCCAGCCGCTTCGTCAAACCCTGCGGCAAGGGCTGCTGTCTGTCCAAAATTACGACGCAGCCTGATTACTTTTAGGCGCGCATCGGTCTCTACAAGATTGGCCAATAAATCAAAGCTCTTGTCGGTTGAGGCGTCATCTACAAAGATAATTTCATAGGGTCGCTGAATTTGCTCCATAACGATTGTGAGCCGGTCATACAAGGGCAAAATTGCAGGCTCTTCGTTGTGGATGGGAATTACAATGGACAACATGGTGTACCCATTAGTTTACTCCCGATGCCGCTATAGTGCTAAAATGAAATTTCGCTGTTGCAGTCCTGCATTAGCGACTTTGGGACCCGTAGCTCAGTTGGTTAGAGCGCTTCCCTGACACGGAAGAGGTCGGTAGTTCGAGTCTACTCGGGTCCACCATTTCAATCTAAAACAGGCTTTAAGCGTTCAAAACACTGCCGCGCGATTCGCACGGGATTGTAATCTGCCTTGGAATGGATTTGGGAACTTACCTCAACTACAATCCATCCCCGATATCCCAATTTTTTCAACATCCGGAAATGCTCTTTGTAGTCCAGCCGTCCATCGCCAACAATTAAGAAACGAGGATTCGCAGCGGTTCCTGCAGCGTCTTTTACGTGGACGAATCGGGTGAAGGGGATTAGCTGTTTCATGGTCAACTGGGGGTCCAGTCCCATCAATTGAAAGTGACTGTAATCGTAGGTCAACTTCAAGTAAGGACTGTTTACTTTTTTGTAAAGCCACAACAGTTTTTCTGGCGTATCTACAGCGGCTCCCACATGCGCTTTCACGCACAACACGACTTTACGACGCTCCATCACACCGGCCCATTCCATGATCCTGTCGGCGATGCGTTCCTTGCCAAGTGCCCAATCCGCAGGCTTGCCGCCCAACACTGTTTCCACAACCGGAGGGTTGGCAGGATTCATAGCCAGGCTCAAATTGGCGGCCTGCCGCAGCCTGCCCAGTTGGATGCGTTGCTCTTCGGGCGTCACAACCGCCGAAAACTTTTCCATGAAGGAAGCTATTTCCATTTGAGTTGCTGCCAGCGCGTCGATCAATGCACCATGACCGGTTGGCCAACCATCCAGCAGGCACACTTCCACACCCTGATAGCCGATTTCCTTACATACCTGAATGGATTCTTTCAGCGGCATAGATTTCATTCCGTACAAGCTAAAGGCCAGTTGCAGTGCCGGTTTCGTTGTGGCAGTTGCCGCGCCAAGTAAAAGATTTCGTCTGGTGATCATGAGTTAGAAGTGCATTTGAATAGATGCGACGATGATCCCCAGTTCCCTGGGATCAACCGTGCCCGCCGCAAGGCAACGGGAAAGTTGAAAGTGCAATGGCTGTGCCGTTGATCCAATAGGCAATGCCCGGACATACTGAAATTCCCCTTCACATGAAAATGTTTCCGGTTCCAAAACGACGCCGCCAATTTCAGCCGTAAGCGTGATCGGACCACCATTTCCCATCACCACTGCCGGGACATAAAGCTCCAACGCGATCTTTTTGGCACTGCGAGCTTCTACTGGGATGGCCACACTAAATCGCCCGGCAGTCCAGCGCCAACCATTGCCTTCATCGGCGTGCCAGCCTTCCAGCAATTCCACATTGCTCATCTCAAACTTGCTGCGAAGTAAAAGGAACGCTCGTTCATCACGCTCCATGCTGTTGGGGTCGGATTCAGTGCTGCCGAAGGTGCGAAACGCCAATACTTGCCAGCCAGCGCGTTCCACCAATCGGCGCAATGCTGATTCGGAAAAGATCCAGTAGTTACTGCGATCCTGATTCAGTTCATGCGTTCCTAACAAGTAGGCCAGAGCATCGTTTTCCAATGGGATTCCCGAAGGTGAAATGCGAGCCACGCGTGTGCTGACAAACAAATACTTCACTTGCCGGGCCAACTTCTCCAAAGCATAGAATGGATTTTTCAGGTGATACAGAATGCCCAGGAAAAATGCCAGCTCAAACTTTCCATCAGGCAGACGAAAGTTTGTGTCAATGTCTGTATCCCGGATCTCCACTTTTGACCCGAAATGAGCCTTTAGAGCCCTGATTCCGCGCATTTCATTGGCGTTGGTAAGAGCATGGTCAATGGCCGCCACCTCACAACCCAACTCTTCTAAAAAGAAGGACCAATCGCCATCGGCAGCACCAATATCCAGCACTCGATGCCCTTCCCCAATCAGGGAAAAGACTGCCCGTGTTTCCCCCTCCAGCAGTTGGTTAATGTGTTCAATGTTCGCCAGCGAATCGTAGGCATACCATGGAAAATCCACAGGCAATTGCTTCTTCACGGCTTGTAAACGGGCGTGAAATTCCACGGCTCGAATGCGAACTTCTTCCAGATTCATTACCAACTAGAGTATCGAATCTGGTGGCTTATCTTTAGCAGCTAATAACGATTGCAGCAACCCACCACCACCCATCAAGGTGAGTCTGGCCGATCCATCCACCACTTTTTGCGTTTCCAGAATTTCGAACAGAGCCTTTACCACTTCCGGCTGCTTGGCGATTTCCCGCAGTGCGGCCCCCAGCGTACTGGGGCGGATGGCCGATGCCCGGCCAAATTCAATGGACGCTTCGCGCTCTGCTGAACTGGTAATCACGCTCACCTGATTTGCACCTGCCTGTTTAATGGCCGAGGTGACCTGCCGCAACCGGTTGACCACTTTTTCCTCAATCTGGCGGATCATGTCTTTGTCTCGGAAATGCACTTTTCGAATGTAGACCGATCCCAGTTGATAACCCCATTCGTTGGAACGTGGCGATACTTCGTCGCGCACTGTCTGGCTCATTTTGTGCCGCGTGCCTAACATTTCGCCCAGCGGCATATTGCTCAAACAGCGCACCGTGGCATTGCTGACATTGGCGCGCAAGGAACCGCGCGGGTCGGTATTCTTGAACAGGTAGGCCACCGGATCACTGACCCACATTTCATACCAGATGCCAATTCCCATGGGCGCGCCTTCTTCTGAATTCACCGGTTCGCTGCGGCGGTATTCCTGATCAAGGCGCCTGTCAATGACGTAACATTTGCCCAGCAGATTTACGATCAGCGCGGCTGGTCCCACGTGGAACAGCAAAAAGTGCAGGCCCGGTTCATCAATTACCTTCAGCACTTTTCCGAACAAGACAAAAACACGGCATTGCCGCTCTTCCACAATCGTATAAATACCAAACAATTTAACGATTCCCAGAAGAAAGGGGATGCCAAACATCATCATTAAAAACGTGACCACAACGGTGGGTAGAAGTTCCATGATCATCGAGGCACCTCCAGGTAAAATTCCTTGGCTTTGTCGTAAAGTCGCAACCGGACGGTTCGCAAGTAAGCTGCCAGCACATGGGGCCCAGATGCGTAAAGCGTAGTAAGTTCTGCAGCCAGTAGCTTCACTGGTTCCACTTCAGCCTCAGCCTTGAGCGTGGCGATTTCCACCGCCCGCTTGGATTGCACAATCTTCTGATCAGCACCGGCCTGGGCCAAGCTGATATCGCTGGACACATGATTGTGCGCCGTATTGATGGCGGCTAACGCGGAATCCACTTCCGGCGGCGGATCAATGCCGGTGATCAAAGAAGCATCAAAAACTACGCCATATCTTGCCGATGTGGACCGGCATTCCAGATCCATATATTCATTCAGATCGCGCAGATTCTTGCGAAGGTCGTTGATGGAAACTCCGGTCACTTCGCTGCCCGGCAAGTCCCCCGGATCGGTTCCCCGCTTGGCTTCAAAGTTCGCGATCCGCTGCCTCAGCACAGAAACGAAATATCCCATTACGTGAACAATGGGCTGCTTAATTCCAAACAGGTAGGCATAAAGATTCGCTTCGCTCACCCGAAAGCGGATTTGACCGGTCAACCCGGTGTTCAACTGATCTTTAGTAACGGCATCGAGCTTGGTACCGTTGCTATTGGCAGCGGGATCTTCCGGGTCAAGCGCCATGTCGATGGTGGATGTGGCTATGGAAACTTTGTAAATTCTTTCCCATGGCATTTTGAAATACGGGCCACCAGGGCCAATCACGCGTACTTGCGGATAGGCATAGCGGGCTTTTTCCTCTTCGCGTAGAAAAGCGGCGATGGGATCGTCCAGTGTCGTGCGTCCATCCAAGCGCTCCGCGCGTCCAAAAACAGTTTTCACTGCGCGCTCATTTTGATCGACGGTGTAAACACCCATCACCAAAACGCGCACCACAAACCACAACGTTGCGCCAATCAGCAGCCCTGTAAAAGTTTCCATAGCTTTTGAAGTATAGCTGAACTCGTTGAGTCTTTTGGCCTTCCTGTGGCATCATTGCTGTTATGAGAAACCTCTTATTCATGGGAGCCTTATTAATGACACCAATGCTCCAAGCCGAATCGGTTCACGATTTTACTCTGAAAACGATTGACGGGTCAGGCATGCCTCTTTCTGCTTACAAAGGCAAAGTAATGCTGGTAGTGAACACTGCCAGCCAGTGCGGCTACACGCCTCAGTACACCGGATTGGAAGCTGTTTCCAACAAGTTCAAGGATCGTGGTCTGGTTGTTTTGGGCGTCCCGGCCAACAACTTTGGTGGTCAGGAACCAGGTACCAACGAAGAGATTAAAACTTTCTGTACGCGTAATTACAAAGTGACGTTTCCTATGGCATCTAAAGTATCTGTCAAAGGCGGGGATGAAGCACCTTTGTTCAAATACTTGAGCTCGGTTTCCGGCGCTCCAAAGTGGAACTTCACCAAGTATCTGGTGGGTCGTGATGGTAAAGTGATCAAGCGTTTTGATTCTGGTGTAGCGCCGGAATCGGCTGAGCTGACAAGCGCGATTGAAGCGGCTTTGAAGTAGGTTTATAAATCCGCGATGCATTGAGCATCAGCCCTTTACGATTGTCGAAAGGGTCTGCAATGCATCGCGCCGCAATCACCGGGTTAGCCGTCAAGTGGCCGAACTCCTGGTACACATTGGCGAACATGGTCACTTCCATAAAGCCTGTAGTGTCTGCCAACGTAACAAACTTCATCGGTCCAGCCGGAGTTGGGTGGATCCGATCCGCCACAATAGCGCCAGCCACCTCAAATTCCTTATAAAAATAACGATCTGGATAATGCAGTAATTCCGCAGCCGGGGTATACCGGGACCAATCCAACCCCGGCGCATAAAAATCCAGTGGATGACAGCTCACCGGAAATCCAAACAGTTCCTGTTCCCAACGTGCCTGTAGCGTTTCCTTGGCTTCAGGAGCTTCGTCTTCCATGGTTGGCATATCGGGTTCAAACAGTGTGGGCGCAGCTCCGCGCATGGCTTCCAACCGCGATAGACGCCAGAACAATCTACCACGTGGTTCCAGAAAACAATCCAACGCGCCGATCTTCAACAACGCAACCCATTCATCCCGTTGCGGTTTTGCACGACGGAAAAAATCACCAGCATCGGTGAACGGACGTCCAGCAGCAATCCGTTCCACCGTGGCCGTATTCAGCCCTTTTACCTGATCCAATGGCAGCCGTACTTTTTTCCCACGCACCTGAAACCGATGCGGGTCTGACGTAGCTACGTCCGGTGCCAGAAATTGGGCACCAGCGCGCAAGGCTTCCAGCACATAAACGATGGGCGAATAAAATCCACGCCTGTTGGAAAGTACCGAAGCCAGGTACTCAATCGGATAACGCGCCTTGATCCATGCCGCTTGAAACGCTTCCACCGCATACGCCGCAGAGTGGGCCTTGTTGAACATATACCCGGCGAACTCACGCAGTTGTTCCCAAACCTTTTCCACCTCCTGCGCTGTATGTCCACGGGCCAGCCCACATTGGCGAAACTCTTCCCCTAATGCGTTAATTTTGGCGTGATCTTTGTTTTTCACCAGCGCGCGACGCAGCAAATCGGCCTTACCCCAAGGCAAGCCGGCAAAGCCATTGGCCACCAGCAAAATATGTTCTTCATAAACCAGCAACCCAAAAGTTTCACGCAGCGCCGGTTCCAGTGAAGGATGGGCGTAGGTCACTGGTTCCAACCCTTGCAGCCGACGGGCGTAGGAACGTTTGCGACCTTCATTTGCCGCACCCGGACGAATCACTGATTCAAGGGCCGTTAAGCAATCAATATCATGGCAACCCGTCATCACCAACAGCCCGTGCATATTGGGCGATTCAATGTGGAACACTCCGCGGGCATC
>JAYWBH010000482.1:0-4556 GCA_043781815.1 Bryobacterales bacterium
GTTTTTTGGGGATGGCTTCATCACAAAAATCAACCCCACGGGGACCGCACTGGTTTATTCCACTTACTACGGCGGCAGAAAGGACGAGATTTGTACCGCCCTTGCAATCGACGCCAGCGGCAACGCTTACATTGCAGGCAGCACTCTTTCATCGGATTTGCCAGTCACCGATCAGGCAATCCAATCCACTTATAAAGGTGCCGGTGGCGATGGGCTGCTGCTTGCTGGAGATGCATTCGTCGCAAAATTGAATCCCACTGGCACGCAGTGGCTGTATTCCACTTACCTTGGTGGAAGCCGTGATGATCGTGCTGTTGGTCTGGCGGTGGACAATAACGGAAACGCTTTTGTAGCAGGCAATACGGTTTCTACTGACTTTCCTGTTAGTTCTGATGCCGAGCAGAGGACCTATGGTGGACAGCCCACTACGGAACTGGTTCTGGTTGGAGATGCATGGGTGGCTCAGATAAATCCAACAGGCCGAGCGCTGATTTATTCCTCTTATTTAGGCGGTCGTGGCGGGGATTGGGCGCTTGGTGTGGCAGTGGACAATAAAGGCGGAGTGTATGTAACTGGAGGCACATCGTCAAACAACTTCCCAGTAACTAAGGGGGCTTATCAGACCAGTTTCTATGGCGGTCCTGATCGTTCCTTGCCGTTAGGTGATGCATTCGTGGTCAAGTTAGGAGACAGAATAGTTAGTGGCTCAACGGTTTCAATTGCAGGCTTAGCCAGCGCGGCCAGTTATCAAGCTGGCACCGTTGCGCCGGGTGAAATCATTATCCTGGCAGGCACGTTGCTTGGACCAGGCACGCTTACAACGCTTGCACTGGATGCTAATGGAAATGTGGCGACAACGCTTGCGTCGACGCGCTTCCTGTTCGATGGAGAACCGGCAGCGGTGATCTACGCCTCGGGTGGTCAATCGAGCGTTGTAGTGCCGTATCAGGTGGCTGGCAAAGTCTCAACGCAGATTGTGGCGGAATATCAGGGAGTTCGATCAGCACCGATCACGGTCCCGGTGGTTGCCGCAAAGCCAGCACTGTTTTCGGCAAACTCTTCGGGTCGCGGACCGGGTGCAATTTTGAACGACGATAACCGCGTGAATTCGCCAGCGAATCCGGCATCGAAGAATAATATAGTGGTGCTGTATGGCACGGGTGAGGGTCAAACGAATCCTCCTGGGGTAAACGGATTGCTGGCAAAAACAGTTTATCCCAAGCCCCTGCTACCTGTGTCGGTAACCATCGGCGGGCTACCAGCGACGGTTCTGTACTCCGGCGCTGCCCCAGGATTGGTTGCCGGAGTCATTCAGATAAATGTGCAAATACCCGGTGGTGTGGATAGCGGAGACATGCCAGTGGTAGTGAAGATCGGGGACGCCGTTAGTCAGAGCGGGTTGACTGTTTCGGTTAAGTAGGATTAGGTCTGTTTGGTTTTGGAATGTTTTAACTTAGCGATGGGGAGGTTTGGGGAGGCTGGCCTTACTTCTACCACGATAGTTTGTTTAGCCAAGCGTAAGCTCGCTGAAATTGTCTTTTTTGCATTCCAATATAGCCACGAAAATTGTGCCAGTCAGATCTGCCTTTTTATTGGTGAGTCGAAAAGGTATAAGTTCAGGCTGACCCAGTGTTTACATCGTCCAAAAATGGAAATGAACATCAACGGTCGCCTCATCCTATTTCTCATCGTTCTTGTTTTGGTTGAGATAGTCAGTTTCTATCAAACTCTATTTTCAGTCTGGATGATGGCGCATCCTATTTATGAATCACAAGTATGGATGAGCCGCCTTAGGATTCAAGTTGGTATAACATTCTTCCTGGCATGCCTGATTGTTATCGTCGTCGCGAAATTGTTTGTGCGCCCGGGAAACAAAAAACGCTGACACGAACGGGCAAAAAGCTGGACTATGATCGAGTGAGTGAGAATGCGGGGGGATTGCCGATTGCTAGACAGATAGGATGAGACGGCTGGTTCAGGTGGAAACTAGTAAACTTCCGGGGGCAAATACGAGGGACGAAATACGAGGGACAGAGACCTTAACTCCCTAAAACAGTAGCTATATGTATTGTTTTTAGACGTGCGGCTTATGGGTTATTAGAAAGGACAAATGAAATTATGAAAAAACGACCAAAAATGCCCGCCCCGTGTACCCTCTTAGTCACTCAAGCCCCAGGCAGCACACGCCAGATCAAGAGCGAGGAAGCACGCTACAACACTTGGACTCAGTACCACAGCCACTATCCGAAGGATGAGAAATGGGCTTCAACGGTCGGATAGACTTGGAGGCATGGCAGGACGGGCCTTCCATTGTCCAACGACATAGCAATCACGCGCACGATCAGAATAGGATGCACATCCAATGAAGCGGGTGTTGCTGGTATTACTGTTTGCGAACGGTGCTTTTACGCAGCCTACCACGGGTAGCCACGTTTATGACTGGCAGATTCCACAGCAAGTCAAGAATTGCGTTGCTTCGTTTGCACCTTTGGCCAGTTCTATTCTGAGAATAAACCTCGATATCAATCCATACTACCTAAGGGGCGATTTCGACGGCGACGGACGGATGGACTTGGCAATAGCAATGCGGAGTGCGAGCGACGATACAAAGCTGGGAGTAGGAATCTGCCGAGGAGGAATGCCTCCCGTCTTGCTCGGAGCAATCAGCAAAGGCAAACCTTTTAGCGATGATCCCGCCGACAGCATTGCCTCAGTGGGCTGGACTGTAATCACGCGAGATTTCCTGGAACAGGTCCTGAAGAAGAGCAATCCGTCCAGGCATCTAAGAACCAAAATCAGTGCGAAACTCGCTTTCACAAAGGGTGAAATGATCTATATGCCTTACGAAGACGCTGAAGGGCTGATCTTCTTCGCCAACGGACACTTCCAGTGGTACACCATCAACTCGACGATGTTGCCCCAAAACGGACCGCCGTGAGATCCGCCACCGAATAGGAACAGACATGAGATTACGTTTGGCTGGAACCGCTATGATTTTGGTGCTAGCAACTGTCCTGTTTTGGCCGATCCCCTTTGCCGCCGCACCTAAATGGGAAGTGTGGGTTGTGGACGAAGTCGGCGCGCCACTTGAAGGAATGGCGGTGCGTTTACACTACCAAAATTATTCCGCTGAAACGACGGGAAGTGAAATGGACGCGGTGACAGATTCTCAGGGTTATGCGCAATTCCCAATGCAACGCGCCTCCGCATCTGCGGCGCGTTACATCGTGTATTCGTGCCGTTCGGCGATGGCTGGCGTCCATGCGAGCTTCGGGCGGCATGCGGGTGTTTTTGCATATGGTCAGGGTCGAGATGGAAGTGCAACAACGGGTGACGCGATAACAGATTGGACCGGCTCACCGCAGGAAATACAATCCCGAATCGTGGCACGTCAGCGTCCACGGCTGGTACGCTGATCAACGGAAATAGAAAACGAGGTCAGCCTGAACTTGCATTGTTTCAACCTAGCAACACGGAGTCAGTGCCATCTGGCACCATTCCTCGTTTCTACCCATTAGAGTCAATTGCAAAGACAGCAGGCGCGTCCTAGTCAGCACTGCTTCGATAATACTGAGTAGGAAATACTTTTTGGTATTACAATAACCAGGTAATGAACATCCCCTTTGTACCCGCTGCTGCGATGCTACTATCGCTCTGCCCCGCTGCCACATTCGTCTATGTGGGCAATGCCGATTCCAACGACATTCACGTGATGAGCCTGAACCACACCACCGGAGAATTGTCGCTTGTCGAAAAGGTTGAAATTCCTGGCATTGTGAAGGCCGGCGGCTCCACTCCCTTGGCCATCAGTCCAGACAAGCGCCTGCTCTTTGCCGCCACACGAGGCGAACCTCAAGCAGTCTCCACATATGCCATCGACCCTAAAACAGGCAGGCTGAAGTACCTTGGCCGGGGCCCTTTGGTTGACAGCATGCCGTATATTTCCACTGACCGCACGGGACGTTTCCTGTTCGCCGCTTCGTATCCCGGCCACAAAATAACAGTCAGTGCGATTGGGGCGGACGGCGTGATTGCCGCACCGCATCAGGTGCTGGAAGGGCACACCAACGCCCATTCCATTATGGCCGACCCCAAGAATCACTTCGTCGTCGCCGCCACGCTTGGTAACGATTTAATCAACGTGTTCCGGTTCAATGCCAAGACCGGTCGGATAGAGCCGAACACGCCGCCATCGCTACTGGTGAAGGAGAAGTCAGGCCCGCGCCATTTCGTTTTCGATCCAAGCGGCAAGCGTGTGTATCTGCTGGGAGAGTTGGATGCAAACATACACTTGCTTGACTACGATGCGGATAAAGGGACCTTCAAATTGAAGCAGAGCGTAAAGGCGTTGCCAGCAGGAGTGGAGGGCCGCATCGGTGCGGCAGACATCCACATTTCGCCCAACGGCAAGTTCGTGTACGCGACGGAACGGACGTCGAATACGCTGACCGGCTTTAACGTGAACCCGGTCGATGGGAAATTGACGCTGATTGAAACGATCACGGTGGAGACCATGCCACGCAGCTTCGCCATCGATTCCTCAAGCCGTTATTTGT
>JAYWBH010000483.1:0-13403 GCA_043781815.1 Bryobacterales bacterium
GGATCTGAATCAGATCATGCAGGAAGCTTTGAGCGGACTGCAAGTGGTGAAGAGTTTTGCGGGGGAACAGCATGAATCGGCCAGATTTCTGAAGGCTGCCGACAGGTTGCGCAACAGCAGCTTAAAGTATGTGGCCCAGCAATCCATTGCCTCTCCGTTGATTGAGTTTTTCGGCGTGGCAACCATTGTGATGTTGATCACCTACGCCCGCACGCAGATACAGAACCAAGTGATGACGGCAGGTGATTTCACCATTTTCCTGTTGTCCTTAGTCCTGCTATACGAGCCAGCCAAACGGCTGGTGGGCATCGTCAACATTTTTCAACAAGGGCTGGGGGCGTCGCAAAAAGTATTCGAGTATCTGGATCAGCATCGATTGATCGAAGAGAAGCCCAATGCCCGCAATCTGGAAAAGTTTTCCGAATCTATTGAGTGGCGCGACGTTGCGTTTTCTTACAGCTCTTCCAACTCGCCGATTCTGCAAGCCGTGCAATTGACGGTGA
Organism: Bryobacterales bacterium; assembly: GCA_043781815.1. GTDB lineage: Bacteria > Acidobacteriota > Terriglobia > Bryobacterales > Bryobacteraceae > JANXSF01. The sequence continues at coordinate 504 of JAYWBH010000483.1, forward strand.
AGGCTGGGGAAATTGTGGCGCTGGTGGGCCCAAGCGGGGCGGGGAAGACGACGCTGGCAAACTTGCTTCCGCGGTTCTACGATGTTTCCGCAGGTGGGGTGCTGATTGACGGAATGGATATTCGGGATTTGACGCTGCGCTCTTTACGGAAAACAATTGGCATTGTGGCGCAGGATACTTTCCTGTTTAACGATACGGTGGCCAATAACATCCGTTATGGGCATTTTGATGCGCCAATGGACTTGGTGAAAGCTGCGGCACGCAACGCGCTGGCGGAAGAGTTCATCAACGAACTGCCGCAAGGGTTTGAGACGGTTATTGGGGAACGAGGCACCAGGCTTAGCGGTGGGCAGCGGCAACGGCTGGCTATTGCCCGAGCGTTGTTGAAGAACGCCCCGATTCTGATTTTGGATGAAGCCACTTCGCACTTGGACACGGAATCGGAAATGCTGGTGCAAAAGGCGCTGGCGAATTTAATGGAGAATCGCACGGTGATTGTGATTGCCCATCGCCTGTCTACGATTCGCCGTGCGGATAAGATAGTAGTTCTGGATCGGGGACGGATTTCTGAAATCGGATCGCACGAAGAATTAGTTTCTGGTGGTGGCATTTATCAGAGGCTGCATGAATTGCAGTATCTGGAAGGCGAAATGGAACAATGAAGATCAGATCAATGACGGGCTTTGCCCGCGTCCGCCGCAGTATGGGCGATGGCGAACTTACGTTGAGTGTGAAATCCGTTAACCACAGGGGCTTGGATTTGCACTTCCATATGTCCTCGGAATTTGACCCTTATGAGGGGGCGCTGCGTGGCGTGGCAAAGAAAATGGTTTCACGCGGTCACTTGGATATTCGTCTTTTCCTGGCGCGGGCAGGCGGGGAAAGTGGCGGTCCCACATTGAACCGTTCGTTGTTTGCATCCTATCTGAGTGCCTATCGGGACGCGGCTGCCATTGCTGGAATTGGCGCCGGTGTGGAAATGCATCCTGATTTAGGAACGGCATTTCGGATTCCCGGGATGTTTGAAGGGGATCGGCAGACAGACTTGCCGGCTGAAACAGAAGGTACACTGGCAGCCATGATGACCGAAGCGCTGGATGAGTTGAACCAGTTTCGGGAGCGTGAAGGGATGGAGACTTTGGCGTCACTGGTGGAGCGCAACGCGGCTATTCAAGAGGCTTCTAAGAAAATTGCCGACATTCGTGCGCGGGCCACGCCGCTGTATCAGGCTCGATTGCGGGAACGCTTGGGTGAACTGTTAAACGGGGCCAATGTGGAACCACAAAGGCTGGCGCAGGAAGCGGCGATGTTGGCTGACCGTAGCGACATTGGCGAAGAGATCACCCGGCTGGGGATCCATTCCCAGCAGTTGGGATTGCTGTTGAGCACTGGTGGGGAAGTAGGGAAGAAGATGGATTTTCTGCTTCAGGAAATGAACCGGGAAACCAATACGATTCTTTCCAAGACAAATGGCATAGGGGAATTGGGGTTGACGATTACTGAACTTGCGCTGGGCGTGAAATCGGAAATCGAGCGCATACGCGAACAGTCCCTGAATTTGGAATGAGCAACTTTTATATTATTTCCGCTCCGTCAGGATCGGGAAAAACTACGCTGGTGAGCCAGTTGATGGCTAAGGAATCGAATCTGGAGTTTTCGATTTCATGCACCACGCGCAATCCCAGAGGCCAGGAAGAGGATGGCAAAGAGTATTATTTTATTTCGCGCGAGGAGTTTGAGGCTCGCATTGCCGACGGTGAATTTCTGGAATGGGCGAAGGTGTTCGATCACTATTACGGGACGAGTCGTCGGGAACTGGCCAGGGCGGAAGCGGCGGGCAAGGACTTGGTGCTCGACATAGACGTCCAGGGTGCGCGACAATTAAAAGAGAAGATTGCGGGTGCGGTGAGTATTTTTATTCTCGCGCCAAGCCGGGCTGAACTTGAGCAGCGTTTGCGAGCACGGTCGGAAGATTCCGGCGAAGTGATCGAACGAAGACTGGAAGAGGCCGCAGCGGAAATCCGCAATTACAGCGCCTATGATTATGTGATTGTGAACGAGCGCGTGGAAGAAAGCGCGCGGGATTTGCGATCTATCATCAGGGCGGAACGGGTAAGACGTCAGCGGATGGATGCCAAAGTAGGCGCAATCTTGAAGACATTTGCTTGAAGATTTTTGAAAGTTAGGTTGTACAAGGAGTAATTAGTTATGGCTGATGGATTGCCCCGCAATGTGAATTTCGCGATTCCCGATGACCCGGAAGCGAGCACCTACCGCTACATCATCGTGGCCGCCAAGCGTGCGCGCCAACTGCAGGCAGGAGCCCGATCGTTCCTCCCTACAACTTCGAAGAAGCCAACGGTTACAGCTCTGGAAGAAGTAAAGCGCGGATTAGTGAAGTACGAAGATCCCATTCGCGATGCTGCTTTAGCTGCCAATGCGGAACGTCTGCGGTTAGAAGCCGCTGGTGAATAGGTTTTTTATTCCATGAACGTAGTTCTGGGCGTCGGGGGAGGGATTGCAGCCTACAAAGCTGCTGAACTTTCCCGCCTGCTTCAGGAACGGGGCATTACCGTACAAGTGGTAATGACCGCGTCAGCCCAGAAATTTATCACTCCCCTTACATTTGCAGCCCTAACCAACCGCAAGGTGATCACTGATCTGTTTTCAGATCGCGGTGGGGACGAAGTGCTTTCCAGCGCCGTGGAGCACATCCGCGTGGCGCAGGATAATCAACTGCTGGTGATTGCTCCGGCTACTGCTGACCTGATCGCCAAAATGGCTTTGGGCCAAGCTGATGATTTTCTTTCCACTCTGTATTTGGCATTTACGGGTCCGGTGGTGATTGCCCCTGCCATGAATACCAACATGTGGAATCACGTGGCGGTGCGCAACAACGTGGAGACGCTGCGGGCGCGTGGTCATGTGATTGTGGAGCCGGGGGAAGGTCTGCTGGCTTGCGGGACTACTGGACCGGGTCGGCTGGCTGAACCGGCGATGATTGCGCAGGAAGTGTCCAGGGAACTTTTTGGTCCTAAGGATTTGGAAGGCGATGTGGTGCTGGTGACGGCGGGTCCTACGGAGGAGCCGATTGATCCGGTGAGGTTCATCGGCAATCGCTCCAGCGGCAAGATGGGTTACGCCATTGCTGAGGCGGCGTTGAGACGTGGGGCGCGGGTGATTTTGATTTCCGGGCCGACGAGCATTGCGGCACCGTTGGGCGTGGAGTTTATCGGGGTTGGGTCGGCTGAGGAAATGCACGCTGCGGTGATGGAAAAGCTGAGTGCGGCGAATATCGTGATCAAGGCGGCAGCGGTGGCCGATTATCGTGTGTTGCATGCTTCGAGTCAGAAGATTAAAAAGACAGCGGCGCGGCTGACGCTGGAACTGGAACCGAACCCCGATATTTTGGCCGAGATTGGGGCGATGAAGGGTGATCGTATTCTGATTGGCTTCGCGGCGGAGACGGAGAATATGGTGGCCGAAGCTAAGCGCAAGATGCTGGCCAAGAATTGCGACATGGTGGTGGGGAATGTTGTGAATCAGGCAGGCACGGGTTTTGGGGCGGATGAGAACGCAGTGACGCTGGTGCTGAGGACGGGTGAAGTGGTGGAGGTTGCGCGAGCGTCGAAGCGGGAAGTTGCTGGGCGGATTCTGGATCAGGTGGGGCGTTTACGGTTGGTGGGGTAGTACCCTAAGAATGGAGGCTCCCAAGTATGAAAAGTCTTGATTGGTCGCAATGCCCTGCAGTAGAAAGTGTGGCCGATAGACGCAATGGTGCATGGGTCTTCCGTGATACTCGGATGCCCGTCGCTACGGTCTTTGAAAACCTCGAAGTCGGTACGAGTATTGAGGAAATCATCGAGCAGTACGATGTCACGAGGGAACAAATTCAAGTGGTCCTTGAGTTCGCCGCCCGCAGCCTGGACGCACCACCGATTCCCGCAGGTGTAGGCGGTAGGTCCGATGCGCATCCTGTTTGATCAAGGAGTACCACGAGGGCTTGCTGGGTCGTTACGAAGTCACGACGTCACGGAGGCAAGAAAACAAGGATGGGAGAGGATTTCAAACGGAGAACTGCTGAAGCTAGCTGAAGACGCAGGCTTTGATTTGCTACTGACCACTGACAAAAACGTGCGCTATCAACAGAATCTTTCCGACCGGAGAATTTCTATTGTTGTTCTTGGAAACTCACCTTGGTGGCTTGTGAGGAAGCATCTTGACGAGATTGTTGCGGCAGTCAACTCGGCGACACCTAAAAGCTACATGGAAGTTGATATTCCATTTAAGTAGGGCTCCCCCGCACTAACGAACTTGAGAGGTCGTTTCAGCGCAAGGGATATGAATTTCGAAGACTTTGCTGGTAACATTTTATGGACATGCCTGAAAATGGGAAGCCGTCAGTGGAAGAGCTCATTCGGCGTTGTCTTGATTCTTCTTTTGAATCGGAAGATGAAGTGGGAAACACTCAGTCCTGGGCATCTTGGGAAGCAATCTGGATGCTGTATAAACATCCAAGTGACGAGGTCTTGAAGTCGGTAAAGTGTCTTCTTCTTTCCTATGATCCTTGGCACAGAGCCCGCGGCGCTAATATCTTGGGGCAATTTGAATTTTCCTCAAAGGCGATTCGGTTCGATGCGCTTTCAGCCGCGTTGGAGGTTGAAAATGATGAGCGAACGCTTACGTCGCTAATTCACTCGATTTCGCATCTGCACGACAAAAGAATTCTTGAAAAGTTACTCTCGTTCGTCCCAAATTCCAATAGGGAGGTGCGACGAGCCGTGGCTATGTCAATTGATCCAAAGTGGGGAGACGCTGCGGTTACGGCACTCTGCACATTAAGCTCAGATGATTGGGGTGGTGTTAGGGATTGGGCAACATTTAAATTTAGAATCTCCGATGTGGATTCCACTGAGATTCGACAATTTTTGAGGGCTCGACTACGTGATCCAGAATTCCAAATCCGGGCGGAGGCGATATGCGCGTTGGCACATCGACGGGATCTCGCATGTTTGAAGCAACTCGTCGATGATTTGAGGAATATGGACATTTTGGAAGACTACTCTTGCCACATAGAGGCGGCGCACAAACTTGTTGGGTGCGGTCCAGACGATGAGCGTCTGCCTGAAGATCTATGTGCTGAACTACTGCGCATGTACCCGCAATATTTGACTTAACGCTGTCAGTTGGGTATTCAATGATGGGATTTGCTGCCGTACCAAGCTACGCTGTCGTGAAAGTTGAATGTGAAATTATGTCAGCCGTTTTGTTGCAACTTTCGATGATATCAACCTTGGCAACTCGCCGTGATTGATTCGATCCAGAACAATCTGCTTGGCTGCGGATTGCACTTTCTGAATCGCATCCGCTTTCGAATCACCGTAGAGAACAATATTCAATTCTGGAATTTCGGCGATCCAGCGACCGTCGGTCTCACGGTCAAGTTCGATAGTGAGCTTCATAGCTCAAGGTTACCACTGGCGTGGGACCTGCTCGCCACTTTCCATAATTCGAACGGCTTCGTCTTCGACGTTGCCGTAAGCCAATACTCCTGCAAGGTCAGGAACGGAAGCGACACGCATCTGTTCAATGTTCATCATGGCAACTCCAGAATAACCTGCTTGGCGGCGATCCCTTATACTTGTAAGGAAATGAAAACTGGTACTGACCTGCCTTCAAGGAAACTATGGCTGTATTAATTAATGCTATCAACGTCAAGCGTAGGACTTTGTTTGAGTTTGAAAACATTCCGTTCTGCTGTATGGACTCAGAAATAAGCACGCCTACTGCCCGTGGTGGGCAGACGCTGGTGCGCTTGAAGATTCGTAACCTTCTCACCAACGCAGTTTTTGAGAAGACCTTCAAGGCGGAAGATAAGTTTAAAGAACCGGACCTGCAGTTAGTTCATGTCTCCTATTTATATAGCGACAACGAAGGCTCCCACTTTCTTGACCAGGAGAACTTTGAAACTCTGACTCTGTCCGAAGAAGTCATTGGCAATTCCTTAGATTTACTGATTGAAGGCACATTGCTCCAGATGCATAAGTACAATGGGAATCCCATCGGTTTACAGTTGCCAACGTTTGTTGAATTGGTAGTAACATCGGCGGAGCCAGGCGTGCGCGGCGATACTTCAACCGGCAGCGGGAGCAAGCTGGCCAAGCTGGAGACTGGTATGGAAATCCGCGTTCCACTGTTTATTAAAGAGGGCGAGAAGGTGAAAATTTCTACGGAGACTCGGGAATTTACGGGGCGTGCGTAAGCTCTAGCCAAGATGATTTACTCTGAAAAGAGAGCAGGAGAGCCATATCGTGCACATCGAAGTCGCCCCCGAAACTGAACGCCTGGTTCGCGAAGAAATCAGCAGCGGTCATTTTGGTTCCGTGGATGAGCTAATCAAAGCAGGGGTTGAGGCACTGCGCGAAAAGAACGCGCCGAAAAGTCTTGTCCAATTTTTTCGTGAATCTCCCCTTGTTGGTCTCGAGCTTAATTTTGAAAGGGACCAAGACATGGGACGGGATATTGCCCTTTGAGCGGTTTTCTGCTCGATACAAACTGCATATCCGAAGTTGTCAGCCTTAAGCCTGACGTCAACGTTTTGACGTGGTTGAATCAGGTTGACGAGCGGACGCTCTACTTAAGCACTCTCACCTTGGGTGAAATCCGCAAAGGCATAGTGGCTCTAGTCGATGGCAAACGACGGACACAGTTGGAAGCGTGGCTGGAGATTGATTTACGCAAACGCTTCTCCGATCGAATTTTACCGGTTGACGCTGCTGTTGCTGATCGATGGGGCATGCTGACTGGTGATTTGAAGCGGAAGGGCAAGCCCATGCCAATCATTGATGCAATTATCGCCGCTACTGCCCTCCAGAACAATCTGACCCTGGTTTCCAGAAATGTGAGTGATTTCAAGAATTTGGAAATCCCAGTCCTTAATCCGTGGGAAGCCGCATGAGGAATCTGGGGCGGAGTCTGATTTAAAGCTCGTGCTAGTTTGACGGATGCCAATGCGACGACCATGATCGAAGTATAGGCAGAGTTGCAGTGAAGCCTGATCGTGGATTGCACGGCACCGGAATATAGGAAGCGCACTGGGTCCAGCCCGCAGGAAAGGGATACTCATGTCGGCGCAAGTTGGGATGTTTACTGACGAGTACTGCCTCTCTTGATGTAGTATCATCAAGTTCCTAAATCATGCGTCTCGCTGCCCTGCTTTTCTTCGTTGCCTGCACTCTGCAAGCCCAGAACTCTACTCGATCCGGTCGTTTCCACGTGGAACATTCCACGCTGCTGAACCTTGGATTTGAATGGCTCATTGAAGGGGACGCCAACCGCAACGCTACTGTGGAAGTTCGCTTCCGCAAGGTGGGTTCTGCTGCCTGGCGTCCGGCGCTGCCGATGCTGCGGATCGGTGGGGAACGGGTGTTTCGTGACCGCGAGAGCATGACTTACACCGTGCCTGAAGGCTTTGCCGGCAGCATTCTAAATCTGGAACCTGCTACGAATTACGAATGCGAATTCACGCTCCGTGATTCCGATGGCGTCACTGGTCAGGCTCAACAGCGGGTCACGGTGGCTACTCGCGCCGAACCGAAATCCTACGTGGGCGGACGCGTCCTGCACGTCTACCCTGCTGATCATGAGGGCCCTCGCATTGAACCTGCTTTCATCGGCCTGAAGGCTGCTTACTACGGCGAAGGTCGCGGGGATTGGACCGCTGTTCGCATGAAGAAAGCTCAGCCGGGCGACACTATTTTGGTTCATGCTGGTCTTTACCGACCGGAACGTTTGAATTACGTTGACCCGCTGAGCGCGCCATTCACCGGTACCTGGTCTCTTTCCTTGAAGGGCACGGCGGAAAAGCCCATCACCATTAAAGGTGCTGGCGATGGCGAAGCTATTTTTGACGGCGCGGGCAACCATAAGCTGTTCGACGTGATGGCGACGCAACACCACATTTTTGAAGGGCTCACCTTCCGCAATACTGAAATTGCCCTTTTTGCAGGGGAAAAAGAGGTAATGGGAGCCGTGGCCCTTACCGTCCGCAACTGTCGTTTCGAAGATATCGGCGTGGGGGTGTGGACGGAAAGCGACGAATCGCGCGACTTTGTCCTGTCCGATAATCTCTTCCTTGGTCGCGAAGACCAGAGGCGGCTGATCGGTTGGAACCAGGTGGGCTCGCGAGTTGCGGGCATCTACCCTTCGCATCAGCTACGCAGTTTTTTTGCTATCAAAGTATATGGACCCGGACACGTGATTGCGCACAATGCTATCGCCTATTTTCACGACGCCATCTGCATCTCTACCTATGGCCCACCGGACGCTGATCCTGAAAAGCGCGCCTCATCCATCGACATTTACAACAACGACATTCACCTTACTAACGACGATTTTATTGAAGCAGACGGAGGAGCCCACAACATCCGCGTCTTCCAAAATCGCGGGGTGAACGCTGCGCATAACGGATACAGTTCCCAGCCTATCTTTGGAGGGCCGGTCTACTTTTTCCGCAACCTGCTGTATCATGTGCCCGCTGGCGGGGCGTTCAAAATGGGTGCTGCACCGGCGGGCATTCTGATTTACCACAACACACTGATTGGTGAGCAGACTGCGCGCGAACCATACTCCAACGCTCACTTTCGCAACAACTTATTTATGGGTCGCGATACGCCGAACCGCGGGGTGATGACCTGGGCCAATGCCACCAATAACTACAGCAGCGATTATAACGGGTACCGTCCCAACCATAACGTCAGCCAGCAGTATAGTTGGCTGGCACCCACGCCTGGAAAGTCAGCGAAGGATTCCGGCATGCTGACCTTTGCCACATTGGCTGAGTTTCAAAAGGCGGTGGGGCAGGAGGCTCACGGGGCTGAAGTGGATTACGATATTTTCGAGAACCTTGCACCGCCGGACCCCGCGCAGCGCCATCGGGTTTACCATTCCATGGATCTCAACTTCCGATTGAAGTCGAACTCAAAGGCTATTGATGCGGGCATGTTGCTGCCGACTATCAACGACGATTTCACGGGCAAAGCTCCTGATCTGGGTGCGATTGAGCTAGGGAAACCGGAACCGCACTACGGTCCCCGCTGGATCACCTGGAAGCCGTTTTATCGCTAAGGTCCCGAACAGCTTCACCTTCGCGCAGATAGCAGGCCGACGATTGCGATCAGCAACCAGGACGCCGGAGGAACAACCAGAAATGCGAAAGCGGGTTGCGCCCTTGGGGGTCCTAATGCAACATACCCATAGATTGCCAAAGAAGCCGAACTGAGAATCAGCATCAAGCCATAGAGCATTGCGCGGGTATTAACCGACCTGCGTTTTGAAACTGCGAATGCCCACAGGAGACCCACGAAAGGGGCGAGAACCCAAACGGCGAAGAGTAAAAGCAACACTCTGGACTGATTGCGACGGCCTGTGTACAGCATGAAACCGCACGAACCTGCGGCGCCAACGAGCGTTGCGATTAAGGCGGTTGCTCGCAGGGTGGTGCGCGACATTGTTGTAGCAGTCTGCTTCATTTAGAACTCCACTACTTCACGGTCTCTTTTTCTGAACTTACTTTTAGGACGGTATCAAATTCTGGATCAGAAATCGAATGAGAAACCAAAAGCGCCACCCAGTCGCGGACTTCCTTCATATTTTCCGCCGGTCAGGGCAAAATCGAGACCCAGCGATTTGGTTAGTGCGTACTTCACACCAAATAGGGATTGCAACTGAGACTTACCAAGGTCGAACTGCTGTGTGAAGGCACCTGCTATCTCCCCGCCAATCAGCAGTCGATCATTCAATTGATATGTGACCGATGACGCACCGGTGAATATCTTGCCGTGCGCGGATCGAATTCCAATGGCTCCTGTTAGTGTGTTGCCTGAAAACAATATACCGGAATTTAATCGGACCACTGTGCGCGAGGTAACGTGCTTTTGCAGAATACCGCTTAACCAGTAATCCGCAATTCCAGAGCCAAGCTGTTTTTGTACATTCCCCGTTGGAGTTTCCACATAAAAGCCGACGGTCACTGCAGGCATCTTCGATCCATCGTGTTCTGTTCGAAGCCGGTACTTCATTTGTAAGTCGAAATCACCAAAGCCGGAAGTATTAGGCGTGCCAGATTGGGCGGCATTGTAGATGGCGATCAGTGGTGCATCGAACCCGATTTCCAAGTTTTCCCGCAGCCCGTAAGTCAACTGGAACCGGGTTGTACTTTGACGAAGCGTGGGATAAGAGGTAAATTGCAACCGGTCAAATTCGCTAATCAGTTCCAAGTGAAAGTGGCCGACCGGGGACACGTCGGCATCGTCCGTTAGAAAAGGTTGCTGGCCCCACATTAACCCTACCGAAGCTGCAAATAGGTAGAAGTGTGGACGCATATTGAACGTTAGCATATTGCTTCGAGTTTGCGGCTTGACTGGATTAGCGCTCAGCGAACAGCATTGTGTTGAGATAAGATTGGTGGTGATTTCCACGAGTTGCTTTGCCGCAATTCGCCCGTGCCTAACCGAGCGTTTCGGCGGGAATCACATTGCTAAATCCAAGGAGTTCTAATGTCCCGTCTTCTAAGCACCACGTTTCTGATCAGCCTGATGAGTGGCGCAGGTCCGGCAATGGCCCAAGCCCCGGCACCTGCTGCGGCACCTGCAGTAACTGTACGCCCTGCGCGTCCCCCGGCACCAACCCGGGATCCTAACACGCCCGGTTATGTAAAGGCGAAAGACTTAGCCGATGGCACCGTTCCTTCGCCAAAGGAAGACGGTAATTTCATCATCGGTCCCACCTATAAGCCGGCGCCAGAAATGACTGTGCAGGAAGGCGTTCCGCAAGGCGAGATTTTCAACTTCACAATGGAATCGACGGACAGCAAGTTTTATCCTGGTATCGCACGGGAAGCTGGCACTTTTGGTACACCAGATCCTGCAAACCCCAACAGGCTGTTAGTAAAGAGCCATCCTGCTCCCTACACTCGCAAAGTGGCGGTGTACGTTCCGAAACAATACGTCGCTGGAACGGTTGCTCCGTTCATTGTTGGTGCAGATGGTATCGACAAGGGATTGTTCACGGCGCTGGACAATTTGATTGCTCAGAAACGGTTGCCGGTGATGATTGGCATCTCCATTGGCAACGGTAGTGGCGATGCCCAGGGAAGCCAACGCGGTTTAGAATATGACACCATGTCCGGCCTTTATGCGGAGTTCGTAGAAAAAGAAGTTCTGCCTTTAGTGGAGAAGCATGCCAAGGTGAAACTGACCAAAGATCCTGAGGGTCGGGCGACCATGGGTGGCAGCTCCGGCGGTTCAGCGGCGTTGATTATGGCTTGGTATCACCCGGAGCTCTACCATCGTGTGCTGACTTACTCAGGCACTTACGTGAACCAGCAATGGCCAACGGACCCCAAGCTTCCGCACGGCGCCTGGGAATTTCATGAAAATCTGATTCCCAACAGCCCTAAAAAGCCGATTCGACTTTGGATGCATGTTAGCGATCGGGACAATCTGCAAACTCGTGATGATTTCCACGATTGGGTTCTGGCCAATGAACGGATGGCCCATGTGCTGGCGGCGAAGGGCTACAACTATCAGTTCGTATTTGCGCGGAACGCGGGGCACACAGACCGTGCAGTGAAGGCTCAGACACTGCCTGAGGCTCTGGAATACGTGTGGCAGGGTTACCCGATTGCTGGGGTTAAAAAGTGATTCAGTACGTTGGGAAAAATCGCAAGAATCTCAATTAATTCATAATTGAATTGCCTGTGAACTGCGTCGTAGCTCCCGCTCCCGCGCTCCCGCTTTACAAACGCTATTATCAAATAGTCTGCGCTATAATAACGGTGCAATACTTAGGCTTGAGTCTGCCCCCCTATGTTTCCCAAACGGAAGCCTCGAGATAAAGCAACGGCGAACGAACCTGACATTCGTAACCACCTATTGCATATTGTGGATTCAATTGGCTTTCGGAATGCTCCACGGTTACAAACCTTTTTACGATTCGTCGTTGAGCATTCGATTCAGGGAACAAACAGCGAAATAAAAGAAATAACCGTTGGCGTTGAGGTGTATGGAAAACAGCCGGGTTACGATCCTCGGCAGGATGCCACTGTTCGGGTTGAGGCCTCAAAGCTTCGACTGCGTCTTGCGCAATATTATGAAGGGGAAGGCGCGCAGCAGCCGATCCGGATCACGATTCCAAAAGGTGCTTACACCGCAAATATCGAATTGACAGAATCGTCCGCTGTTCCAGGAAAGGGCGTGCACTGGTTCTCTGCCTGCATACTCGCCCTAGTCATAGCTGCGGTTGTATGGATGTGGTCCAGGCCACCGCAATTTGGGCGTTCCGCAGAGCTCAAGCCTGGAACTTTGCAGATTACCCGTCTTACTGAAAACGGCATATTTAGCACCGACGCTGCTGTTTCACCGGATAGTCAATTCATGGTGTACTCGTCTGATCGCGATTCTGTTGGGGTTCTAAATCTCTGGAAGCAATCGTTGGGCGGTGGCGTTGCTCAGCGCCTTACCAATTCAAATTGGAATCACTCTGCTCCGACGATTAGTGAAGCAGGCATGATTGTCTATCGTAGCGGCGAGGGCGGCGGCGTCTTAGTTACCTTGGAGCCTGGAAAAACTCCTGAATTATTGAAAAATTCATCTCGGGCTCGAGATCCCCGTTTTGCCTCTCGCGGCAAGAGGTTGGTCTATTGGATTTCCCGCGATGAAGAAACGCGAGACTACGGCAGCGTCTTCATCCGGGACCTTGCCGATCCCGGGTCTTTTCCTGTCCGGTTGTTTGGAGAGTTTGACCATGCTTCGCGTCCGATTTGGCTGGATCAGTCAGAACATTTGGTGGCCTTAGGCACTTGGCATTCCCAAACTCCAGAGAAAGAATACGATGCCTGGA